>JAFDME010000120.1 GCA_019306075.1 Deltaproteobacteria bacterium
GGGTGCAGAGAGAAACGATATCCGGGATAACATCTTCCATCAACTCTCCAAAGCTGGTGAATCCCGGAACATTGTATTGTGCTGAAATGTTCGCCAGTAATGACTTATTGTTATCACACACTGCCACAAGTTCCATGTTTTCAGCGTGATTTTTTATTGATTCAAAGTGATTCTTTGATATTCTCCCACAACCGATTATTGCTGTTCGTATCTTCCTGCCCTCAATCTGTTTAAACATAAAGTTTTCTCCCGGCCACGGCAATATAACGTTCAAAAGGGCGAAGCGGTGTCATTGTTGTGGAATTCATGGTCAGCCGTAGTAACATTCGGTTTCCCATTCATACTTCTCAGAAAAAGGTTCGTCGAAAATTGCCTCGACCATAAACTGTGTCACTCTCTTCACATTATAGGAAGTATGAACACGCTTCCACCCCCGTGCCGCCACTTCTCGAAGCTTCTCTTTATTGTCTGTAAAATATTTTATCTTTTCAATAAGGTCCTCATTTCTTTCATAATAGATAACCTCTTCCGGCGAGAAAAGTGTCCTCATCCCGGGTGTCTCAGGGGTGAATGTAAGGAGTCCGTTCCCAAGCAACTGTGTCATTCTGCCAGAGGTACAGAAAGGGACATCCTCCACATGACTTAAATTAAGGCTGGATGCAGCCTGAGACAATTTTGCATAGAATGCGTGGCCTGTCAGAGGTGGATTGCCAAGGCAGCCCCATACTTCGCTTTTCAGCTCCGGCAGTGATGTAATTAAAAGTTTGATCCGTTCAGTCCTCTCCGAGTTGTAATCTCTGCCGCAGAAGAGGAAATCTAAAGGAAGATTCGATTTTTCATGGTTGCGGTAGGATTCGATTGAAGCGTCGGCCATATTTGGGAAAAAAGCCACACGGTTTTGATTCGTTTTCAGGCTTTCCAGCAACTCCCCACCCGTAGTCGTGAACACCATATCCATATATTGACTTCTCTCCGCCAGCTGCTTACGCTTATTGTCAAAGACTAGGCTGTCAGCATACCACTGAGCCATACGGATATCTGAATATGTCTTCCTGATATGGGTGATGATTTCGGGTCGAACCAGCTCGCTGTGGCCAAAAAGAATGAGTTCAGGATTGTACCGGTCAATAGTTTGCAGAAGGCGGTTATTCATTTTTGTAATTCCCAGTCGGGAAGTTCTGAAAGGATTCTCCCATCTGGCTACATCACGGTAACAGAAGTCATAAACATGATGGCCGTTCCGGATCAGTCCATTGCGGATTTTCCAGTCGGTGGAATAATAGGATTGACCTTGACGAAAGAGGTTGAGATTACAGATATGAAGGATTCTCTTTGGTGAAATCATTACGGGTGTACCTTGATTTAAGGGGCGTTGGTAATCTATTTTAATATATTCAGCGAAGAACCGGCCAGCCAGCCGGTTGAAAATGCGGCCTGGAGATTGTATCCTCCGGTATCTCCCTGTATATCAAGGAGTTCGCCGACAATAAAAAGCCTCTCCACCAGCCGGGACTCCATTGTCCTCGGATTAATTTCTTTAAGGCTGATCCCGCCACTGGTCACTATGGCTTTATTAAAGCCGCGATAGCCGCAGATCTCAAAGCGAAAATCTTTCAACCAGACGGCCAGTCTTTTTCTCATTGCGGCCGGAAAGTTCTGCGTGTCAATATCTGCTGGGATTTTGCATGACTGAAGACAGAAGTCAACAAGCTGGTAGGGCATCAGCCCCCGCAGAAGGCTTGAGACAGGTTCTCCGCCGCGGTTTTTAAAATCGCGAATCAGTCTGCCGGCCAGCTGTTTATCATCCAGGCCCGGTTTAAGGTCAATGGACAGACTTACCCGGTCTTTTCTCTCCAGATAATTAACAATCGCCCGGCTCATGGTCAGTATAACAGGGCCTCCTATGGTGGAACCGGTAAATGAGACTTCTCCAAACTCCTGCCCCTTGCGTTTGCCGTTTATATACATCCGTACATTGATGTTTCTTAGATTAAGACCGGTCAGTCGGGAGATCTCACTGTCGCGGCACTCAAGAGGAACCAGGGCCGGGCGGAGAGGTGTCAGCGTGTGACCCACCTCCGCTGCAAGTCTGTATCCGTCACCTGTTGACCCGGTGCGGGGATATGATTTTCCACCTGTTGCCAGGATGACTGCGTCAGTGGATATTTCCTTTCCCCGGCAGAGGACACCAGTAACTTTTCTGTCCTGCACTATAATTGAGGTGACGGGAGAATCTGTTTTCACGCTGACTCGCTGCCGGTTTAACCATCTGTTCAGGACTCTGACCACATCCAGGGCCTTACCGCTTTTTGGAAAAACACGTCCGCCCCGCTCTGTTACAAGTGCCAATCCTTTGTCTTCAAAAAAAGCTATAAGATCCTCAGTAAAAAACGTGTCAAAGCACTGCCTGAGAAATTTGCCGTTTCTTCCAAAGTGAGGGAGGATCTCCGGTAGCGGCGCACTGTTGGTCAGGTTGCATCTTCCCTTGCCGCTGATTCCTATCTTCCGTCCTGTACGGCCCATCTTTTCAAATAGAAGCACCTGTGCGCCGCATTCGGCTGCCCTGCCGGCGGCCATCAGGCCTGCTGCTCCACCGCCGATAACAATTGTTTTCAGTCTCTTTTGCTTCATAAGGTCTGATTCTTCTGATTCTTTCCTCTGTTCAGGTACAGTATTGTATAGTTCAGCCGCTGATTCTCTGCGAGGATTTTTTTGAGGTCTCGCTTCTTTTTACATAAAAAACATCCGCTTCGAAAGCAGTTGAATTTCTTCAGATCATGTTTACAGGTAGGAATGGATGGAGTCAACAGTGGTAGCGGAAGGCAAACGGGTGCCGAAAATAGACAAAAAAAAATTCATGGACCAAGGGGGCAGAGAAAGTGACAGAGGTGAAAAAAGGAGATAATGTCAAGGTACATTACGAGGGTACTCTTACTGACGGGACTGTTTTTGACAGTTCAGAGGGCAAAGCACCATTGGAATTTGTTGTCGGCAGCGGCCAGGTCATCCAGGGCTTTGATGAAGCCATGATTGGCATGACGGCGGGTGAGAGCAAGGTTGTCGAGATTCCGGTTGAGAAAGCATATGGAGAACGAAAGGATGAGTTGATGATGGTTGTACCTGTTGAGCAAGTGCCGCCTGATCTTAACCCGGAGGTGGGGATGCGGCTGGAGATGGGTGGCACCAATGGTGAGGTGGTGCGGGTTGTGGTTGTTCATATAGATGATAAGGATGTTACCCTCGATGCCAATCCGCCTCTTGCGGGTGAAGATCTGATTTTTTCCATTGAGCTGGTGTATTCTGCCACCTGAGCCCTGAAATAAATAAAAGGTTCGGGATTAAGCTCTGCCTGATTATCGTGATATATGCGTCATATGTTTTAGCTGCAATCCTGAACCAGTCAAAATTCTTCTCCACCATCTCTCTTGATTTTCTGCCATGATCCGGCAAATTGTTATCAAGCAGTTTATTTAGTTTTTCCGCCAGATCATGCGGGTTCTGCGGCCATCGCCTCAAGCCCGCTGATGGAAGTGGCTTCCACCAGGGAGGGAAGTACTCCTTCAAATCGTAATCACAAGGATAAAAGTGGATCTATTACGCATATAGCACCAAGAGCATCCTGCAAGTCATTACTCTAATCCGACAAGTCGGAAAACTTTTCAGTATCACTGGATAAGTAAAAACTCCCCATCCGGAGTCTCGCTTACTTGGTTCGTTGTTACAATTTTTTTACCATTACGACGTACCATATGTACACCGGAAGAATAGAAAAAACTGGGTATGCATTTACCTCAACCGCATACCCTATACTGTGGTCAGTCATTAACTGTCATTCGCTATGGAACAGAAAGGCTGTTAACTGATCCGTCACATAAACCTTTAAAATAGCACTTTCAACATACTGTTTTTTTTGGTGTTAATTATGAAAGTATTCCCGCCCTAAAAAGTACCAGGGGAATTGATGGCATAAACGGGGTGCTTTCTCTTTCTTGCCGCCACTACTATATGTTGTGGCTGGTTGAGTAAAGTACATACCCAGTTAGAAAAATTGCACGCCTTTAATATGAAGTTTTTTACTTATCCATCAAAATTGAGGTTTTTGCGAGTTTATCAAGTATATTCAACCATATAATTTCAAACGATCTTCCTCGATTTCACGGAGTCTGCGCTAACCTGTTTTTTATTACAGAAGTTCTGGAGTAAGACACTAAGCTAGTTCTGCTATCATCACAGACAAAGCTTCTTGGAGATGGTTCTCCGAAAACCAGGTATCGAAACTGTTGCTTGCTTGTTCACCTATCTTTGGAAGCCGGAGTGGGTCTGCGAGCAAGGTGCGTACTGCTGCCGCCAAAGCATCGGGATCGCCGGGGGGAATAAAAGTGATACCGCAATCCGAACTCTTTTGCAGTAATTCCGAATATGCAGGAGATTGTCTGGTAACCAGAGGGCGGCCACAGGCGAGTGATTGATACACTTTATTTGGTATAACTCTTTCCGCCTTAGCTGAAGTACCAAAGATGCCAAGTAAAATATCTGCCTCACCTATACGGTCAGGGAGTTTTTCATAGGGAATCCAATCCTCAAAGCTAATATGGCTGTGGTTTCTGCTCCTATGTTCACAAACCTCTCTCATCGGACCATTTCCTAAAAGTACCCAATGCGCCTCAGGAACCTGAATGGCTGCTCCAATAATAATTTCTGTTCCTTGAAGGTCTATAAAACTGCCATAAAAAAATATTTCAGGAGGATCAGTGGGTAGGCTGGCAGGTTGTTTTTTAAACACGGCTTCTTCTGCACCCACTGGAATAACATAGGTTCTGTCCTCAGATGCGGAAAGGCTGTCAATAAAAAAGCGGGCATGCGGCACTGTATCGGCAATAACTAAGTCAGCAGTGGCAAACATCTGTTTTTCCCATTTGAGCAGTTTACAGGCACGCCGGTCAGTCTCGCGGAATTTTTTGCGCTCGTAGACTGCTTTATCCCAGGCACTTATCAGAGGATCAAAAATGAGAGGAATATTATGTTTATTGGCAAAGCGTCTGGCAGCAAGGAAATCACGATGACGAAAAGCCGGAACCCAAACGGCATCAGGCAGCGCAATGTTTCTTAGGCGAGCCTCTATCAGTCCAAGTGAGGAAAATCGTGGTATAAAATCATCTAGATACCACCCAGCCTCCTTTAGGAGGTTTCTAAGAACACGGTTCCTGGAGTAATCAGGATCAAAGCGTCCCCACCAGAGCATTATTTTCGTTTGATCTGTACATTCTATAGAATAGGTCATTAAAAGTCACAAAAAAACTAATTTCTAAGGCGGGCTACCCGCAACTCATGAATGAATTTATAAAAAGATTTTCTGGTCTGGTCAAGGAAACTATCAGTGGGTTTGACCTAATAGTTTTTAAACTGAAGGGAATTCAGATTAGAATTATCGCAGCGTATTGTTATCCTTTACGAAAAACAGAATATGCAGGGAAAGAAGCAGATTATCAATTTAATATGTCTGAATTCGAGTTGGAAACGTGGAAAACTTCATCCTAAATATTATCAACTATTTGATATGTTAACTGAAATGAATCAAGGTTGGAACCAACAAATTTCTGATTTGGGTAGGAAAAACACCAAAATTGAGAATTGACTGGGCGGAAATACCCCTGAAACAGGAGGGTAATCTGCAGGAAGTATAAGAATATTCATACATATCAGTTGGTAACAAAATTTGTCTCTGCTGCGTAGGGCGGCCGACACTACCATTTATTGCATCTTTTTACGAAGGCGGTAAAATGGTCAGGAGAAAAAAGGAGCGTGATTTGAGGTAAAGAAGGGTGGGTCATGTCTCAGGATAGCAGCAATATCCTTATCCCGCTTGAATCTGGTATCAAGAAAATGTCTCACCTCCCTGCGGTTCCATCCTTTTGGATGGATAAAATTTCTGTAAATTGACAGGTCGCCATCGTAAAAATTAGAAACCATAAGATGGGAAGTTTCCATGCTGCATCGCGGCAGGTTGAAGATTGCCAGGTTAAGAAATGTTATGAATCTATGGTGCTTTTTAACAAACGAAAGGGTCTGCTCAGCCTCTGTCAAACTTTCTGCAGGAGTACCGAAGAGGAGATACACATAGGTCGCAATCCCCGCTGCATGCAGATTTTCAAGAACCGTTGAGGCCAGTTGCAGATCAATACCCTTTTCCATGCCGTCCAGGACATTCTGATTGCCGGATTCAAGGCCCAGTTTCAGCATGGCGCAGCCCGATTTTTTCAGCGATATGCAGAACTGTCTGTTGCTCAGCAGAGGATCAATTCTGGCAAAACCATACCAGGGAACCCCTGGAGGGTCTATAGTGAGAGCTCTCATGGTATCCGGACTGATGGCATTATCGAGGAAATGGATCAGGGCGGGAGATGTCTTGCTGATAAGTGTTTTTAAATCGCTTACCGTGGTTTCGGGAGGGATATGGCTGTAGGGACTGTTTTCCGTTTTCTCCGGACAGAAATTACATTTTTTCCAGAAACAGCCGCTGGAGCTGGCATAGGGCAGGATAAAACCGGGGGAAAGGTATCTGTTTCGGCGCAGCTCTTTATAGCATGGTCTGATATATTCCTTCTCTCTCTGCTTACCTAATATTTTGAGCAATGGGCCTTCTCCCTGGCCGCTCACATAATGGTCAACCAGGTCGGGGAACGGGTCCCTCCAGTCAACGTTGCTGAGCCAGGTTGTGACCAGGCCTCCCCCCAGGATAATTTTTATTTCAGGGTATCTGGCCCTGATAAACCCTATCATGGCAAAGGTACAGAGAGCCTGGCTCAGGTAGCTGAGGGAGAAACCGATATGGGCCGGATTGTGCAGTGCGATGAGCTCAGCAATCCTTTTTTCAAACCAGGACGAAAAAATATTGTCCTGATACTGTTCAGCAGCCTGTCTTAGGTCACAGCTTTTAAGTGGTGACCTTCGTTTGTGCACATAATTGCCAAATGATAACTGGAGGTCGAATCTGTGCCCCTCATTTTCCAGCAGCCGGTTGAGGTCGGAGACGGCGCGTTTATAGCGATCAATATTGGAGTAGAGTCCTGTCGAACCCAGAGCCGAGAGGTTCTTCTCCCTTCCTTTGAACGCACGCCTGCTCCATGTGTCATCTTGCGGTTCTGTTGTTTCAAAGAGAAAGTGCAGTCCCTCGATGTTCATATCGATAATTACGCAGGGATGATTGTGAGCTTTCAGTGTTGAGAAGAGGCAGGCAAGGGCAGCCGGTGGCTCACAGGGTTTCGTCAGAGGCGGGTGGATAATCAGCATAGTTTTATGTTTAGCTATCGAAGATTTGCAAAAAAAAACATCATAGGGTAATTTGTCCCTGCTTCATCCGGGACTTTCCAGGGATCTGAGCTTACTAACATCCCTGAAATGAATTCCACGACGAAAGATGAAAGTGAGGTGATAGGACTTTCACATAAACGATAAATGCAAATTAAGGAAAATCGAGAATATTATGAAAAAAATAAAAATTGTTCTGGCAGTTTTGCTGCTTTCTCTTCTCTGTTACAGCCCGCAGGCTTTTGCTATTGATCTGTACGGCTTTGGCAGTTACTGGGAAAAGGGGGATATGGATGGTACATGGGGGGTCGGTCTGGGTGTCAGCCTGCCGATAATTATTGATAATATCAGGCTTGATGGCAGAGCCCATTTTTTTGAAGACAGTGATTACGGCAGAGATACGGTGACGGTCACTCCCTTTGATCTGGGCGTTCAACTGCATCTTATGCCCAATGGCGGATTTGATCCATATTTGCTTGGCGGTGTATCCTATAACTATGTGGATAGCAAACATCTGAACCTTGATTCCAAATTCGGCGGATATCTAGGCGCGGGGGTGGATATGGAGCTGGGCACCTCACTTTTCAAGCTGTTTGGCGAGATTCTTTACCGCTTCAGTGATATAGAAAACGTTTCCGGCAGTGACCTTGATGTAAGCGGTATTACTGCTAATGTGGGGTTGAAAATTCATTTCTTTTAGTACTTTACTCCAGAATTTCCATAATATTAAACAGGAAATTGAGGAGTGTATTTTGAAGTTATGTGCTTAGTAAAGCACCGTGGTACTTATCCAAGCATTTTAAAGTTTTGATTTATTCGGGTTAGTGCCTTACTCATAAACTTCTTCAATAAAAAACAGGTAAGTATCCTTAAATACCAGGGCATAAACTCCGATTCTGAGAAAACCTTAAACCACAGAGGACACAGAGAGCACAGAGAAAACAATGAGTATTTTTCTGCTGTGTCTTCCGTGGTGAAAGAGTGGGTTTGTCACCGTTACGAGTCAGGTATCAAAATCCTCCAGAATCATTCCTCTCTTCTGTAAATCCTTATAACTCCCCTCCGCCTGTATCTGCCCATCTTCAATAAGGTAGATATACTCAGCCTGTCTGATAGTTGTCGTTCTATGGGCGATGATGATGGTTGTGCGGTTTTCCAGAAAAGGTTCCAGAGTTTCATAGAGATTATATTCGGTTCTGTTATCAAGGGCGGAGGTGGCCTCGTCAAATATGATGATTTTTGGCTCCGAGAGGATCAGTCGGGCGATAGCCAGCCGCTGGCGCTGGCCGCCGGAAAGACGGATGCCGTTTTTGCCGATACGGGTCTCAAGCCCGTCTTTCAGCCGCTGGACAAAAACGTCCAGCTGGGCTGCCGCAAGGGCCTTAAAGATCTGCCGGTTATTTTTTTCACCGGAGAGGTCCAGGTTCATGCGGATTGTATCATTAAAAAAGAGGACCTGCTGCAGCATCAGGGCCACGTTTCTCCGTATCAGCGGCAACCCTGTTTTTTTAATGGGTGTGTCTCCATAGAGGATTTCACCTCTCCTGGGCGGATAGAAGCCAACCATGATCTGGGCGATGGTTGTCTTGCCTCCGCCGCTTGGGCCGATAAGGGCAATTTTCTGTCCCGGTTCTGCCCTGAGGCTGATATCATGGAGCACTCGTTTGCCGTTACCATAAGAAAAATTGATATTTTTCAGTTCCACCGAGGTCGATGATCTTCCTTTGAAGGGATCAGCAAGCTGCGGGTAATTCGGTTCCCGGGAGAGGGATAGCAGGGAGTTGATCCGCTCCAGTCCCGGCTTTGTAGTCTGGTAGCTGATAACAATCCCCATAAGCTGCTGGATGGGCGATACCAGGGTGGAGAGGTAGAAGAGAAAAGCAATCATCATGCCGATGGTGAGATCAGAATAGATGACCGCCGCAATTCCCAGGGCCCTGAACAGATCAACCACCGTGCTGGTCAGCAGCGCGGATGAGCTGTTGGCCAACTGGGCCCTGTAGCCGTAGTTGAGGGATGCCTGTTCGATATCC
>JAFDME010000121.1 GCA_019306075.1 Deltaproteobacteria bacterium
CATTCCAGAACGATTTCATCCTGCCCTCTGAAAAAGTTCAGTACCTTAAGGACTTCGCTGCGGGCAAGGTCACTGACCCAGCCGACCTTAAACGTTTGCAGGAAGGACTTTATGTGTGCACCAGCTGTGATCGGTGTACAAGTGTATGCCCGTCGGGAATCAACCTTAAGGACATATTTGTAACTGCCAGGTACAGTCTCCTTGAAAAAGGAATTCCCGAAGTCTCAATGTTGAGTCATTTTTCTTTTCCCCTGGCACTTGCCCAGAGTTTCAGCGGAGATCATCTTAAAGCACTCAAAAAAGTCACCGATCTCTTCAAGAAAAGCTTCAAACAGCTTTCTGATATCAGCCTGCCGATGAGCCTGGCCAGAAATCAGGGGATAAAAAACAGCAGCTTCAAGGGGTGTTTCTCCTGCCAGCGCTGTACAAATATCTGTCCTGTTGTCCGAAGTTTTGATAACCCTGCTGAAGAACTGGGGCTGCTCCCCCATCAGATCATGTTCAGCCTCGGAATCGGTAATACGGAACTGGCAATGGGCTCAAAAATGCTCTGGAGCTGTTCAACCTGTTATTTATGTCAGGAACACTGCCCAAACGAAGTCGAACTGTGTGACATTTTTTATAGCTTGAAAAATGATGCTATTAACAAAATAGAGTCAGGAGCTAACGTATGAAATACGCATTTTTCCAGGGATGCAACATCCCTGTCCGCATAGAGCAGTACGCCAATGCAACGGAGGCGGTTTTTAATAAATTCGGCATCGAGCTTCAGGTAATTCCAGAGTTCAACTGCTGCGGTTATCCTGTCCGGAATGTAGACGAAAAAGCGTATATCCTTCCATCCGTCCGAAATATGGCTATCGCCGAGAAGGCTGGCCTTGATATTCTGGTCATCTGTAATTGCTGTTTCGCCAGCCTGCAAAAGGCCAGACATATGCTGAACGGTGATGAACAGCTTAAAGCCGAACTTAACACTATCCTGGCAAAAGAAGGCCTCAAATACAATGGAGCTGTAAAGGTAAAACATTATTTGACAATACTGCACGAGGACGTTGGCACAGAAAAAATCAAAAGCAAACTTGTAAATAAATTCAAGGATCTCAGAATCTCGGTAATCCACGGATGCCACATCCTTCGGCCCCGTGAGATCACCCTGTTTGACGACTCATTTGTTCCTGCCATAACAGAGGAACTGATGGCAACAGCAGGAGCGACCAGCCTTGACTGGCAGGGAAAGCTTGAATGTTGCGGAGCGGCACTTGCCGGCATTAATGATGAAGTGTCTCATATGCTGCTGAAAGACAAGATTACAGGAGCCCTCGCAGCCGGCGCAGAATATATCACACCCATATGTTCCTACTGTCATCTTCAATTTGATACCACCCAGAAAAATCTGCACGGGGATGGTACCAGTGGGGATCTCCTTCCGGTTCTTCTCTATCCTCAGCTACTTGGTCTCTGTCTCGGCATTGATGAAAAGACACTCGGCATAGAAAAGAACAGTACTATTGAACCTGCAGATATTGAACGTCTTAAATCACTGCTCGGCCCTCCTGTGGAAGAAAAGAAAAAAAGACGAAAGAAAAAGGCAGCCGCCTGATCCCCGGAATTCAGGGTCACAATTATTAGCTCACACCGGTCTGCAACAGTGTTGCTGCAGGATAATTTTTCATCGTTTCCGGTCTTTAAAACCGCATTGTCCTTCCCCGGACAAGGCGGTTTTTTCTTTCCATTTTCCCGATAATGCTTACTGTTCAGAAACTTAAAGATTTACCCTGTAAATTAACATCATTTGGAGAGATTTTATGAGTAAAATTATTGCATTTGCCGGCAAAGGCGGTGTTGGCAAAACGACTGTTGCGACCCTAGTTATCCGATCAATGATAGCCTCTGAGAAGGGTCCGATACTCGCTGTTGACGCTGACCCGAACAGTAATCTTGGAGAAACCATGGGGTTGGATGTTCCAAGCACCATCGGGGATATCCGGGAGACCTATATGAAAGACCCCCAGGGCATTCCTTCCGGCATGGACAAAATAAACTACCTTGAAACTCTTGTGGAACAGGCTCTTATAGAAAAACCGCAGTTTGACCTCCTGGTAATGGGTCGGCAGGAGGGGCAGGGCTGTTACTGTATGGTTAACAACATATTGAATAATTTCACGGATAAGCTCAGCGCCCATTACAAATATATGGTGGTTGACAACGAGGCTGGCATGGAGCATCTGAGCCGGCGCACAAGCGGCAAAGTTGACATACTTTTCCTGATAACAGACTATTCTCTCAGAGGATTGAGAGCCCTCAGCCGAATTCACGGTATGCTTGACAGTTTAAAGCTCGACGTAAAAGAACTGGGTATCATAGTCACCCGTGCTCCGGACAAACTCAGTGATGCCTTTTTGGCTGAAGTGAAAGAAATTGGTGTACCTGTAGTCGGTACTATTCCTGATGACCCCGCACTTCTTGATTTTGATATGGAAAGAAAGTCACTTCTGGAGTTGCCGGACTCGTCTCTGTCAGTTCAGGCTGTCGAAAAAATTATGGATGCACACTGTCCGGCATAGCAGGAAAATTCTCCCTCTGCAGTCAGTAAATGATTCTTTTTGACCTATATCAAAGATCATTATCCGGCAGAGAAGTATACTGTCATTATAATTATCACTGCGGTATAACCATGAGAAAAGATACATTATAAAATAAGGGAGAATATTCATGAAATGCCCGGGCCAGGACATGCAGTACTGGACAGATAGTGCGATATTTGATGTTGAATGTCCAGAGTGCGGTGAAAGAGTTGAATTCTATAAGGATGACACGAGTAGAAAGTGTGGCCACTGCGGCCATCGTTTTGTCAATCCCAAAATGGATTTTGGTTGTGCTGCGTACTGTCCGTTTGCCGAGCAGTGCCTGGGTACTCTGCCTGAAGAATTTGCAGGAGCACGGGACAACCTGCTTAAAGACAAAGTTGCTGTTGAAGTGAAACGGTACTATAAGACCGATTTCAAGCGTATAAGCAGGACCATGAAAATCGCACGGTATGCCGAAAACATAGGTAAATCCGAAGGCGGGAATCTGGCGGTAATTCTCTGCGCGTCATACCTTAACGGAATCGAATTGCCGGTTGCTGAATCAATCCTGAAGAAACTGTCTGCTGATGAGACGATGATAAAAGAGGTGTCTGAACTCCTGACACAACATAAGAACGGTGAAAAAACTTCATCTATCGAGTCAAAAATCATCCATGACGCCGTGCTTCTTCAAAACTTTCAGAATAATGATGCCAAAGAACAACAGGGGGAAGAGAGCAATCTCACAAACCAGCTGTTTACCTCCTCCGCCAGAGATATGATCGCGGAATTTGCCTGATATTCTCCGGGCTAATCGTGAGCCCAGCCGGAGGGATATGCACTCCCTTCGGTTCCATGCCCGAGTTCTTCTTTTTTCTCTTTATTTTCTTCCTCACTCCCCTTCACTCCTTGTCTCTTGTGCCGATTTGTTATAAAATCAGGCAAATGTCTTCTTGCATCGTGACTCAGCATAAACGATTTTGGCTGCCCTGACTCAGGCAGAATCATTTCACCTCACTTTAACACGGCGACCTGGTGGATATGGCATCGATACTTGTAGTTGATGATGAACGCAGTATGAGAGATTTTCTCAAAATTCTTCTGGAAAAAGAGGGAAATGATGTCATTACTGCAGAAAACGGCCTTGCTGCATTTGATATCCTGCAAAATCACACCTTTGGGGCTGTAATTACTGACATCCGCATGCCCGGAATGACCGGTATAGAGCTTCTTGAAAAAATAAAAGAACTCTTTCCGGATATGCCGGTCATCATGATTACCGCCTTTGCCTCCCCTGATGACGCCGTACTTGCCATGAAGAACGGCGCCTTTGACTATATCACCAAACCATTCAACGTTGATGAAATAAAATCAGTCATTGAATCGGCCACCAGCAAATCCAGAAGAGTATCGGAAAACCGGGGTCAATCAAAATCATTCCCGGGAATTATCGGAGAAAGCCGGGAGATGTTGAGAATTTTCGATATGATAAAGCGAATCGCCCCAACCCCTGCAAATGTACTTATTTACGGCGAATCAGGTACAGGAAAGGAACTGGTGGCCCAGGCCATTCATGACCACAGCAAAGTAGCAGAGGAACCGTTTATTCCCATCACCTGCAGTGCCATCCCGGAAGACCTGATGGAGAGTGAGTTGTTCGGTCATGTCAAAGGTGCTTTTACCGGTGCCATTCATGATAAACCGGGATTATTCAATGAGGCGGACGGAGGCACGGTTTTTCTCGATGAGATAGGGGAACTGACGCCGATTATCCAGACAAAACTGTTGAGGGTACTCCAGGAGCGGGAAATAAAGCCGGTGGGCGGCACCCGAATAAAGCAGATAACCATTCGAATTATTGCCGCCACCAACAGGGTACTTGAAGAGGAAATTGCCGCTGGACGGTTCAGAGAGGATCTCTTCTACCGGTTAGCTGTTGTGCCTCTCCGGGTACCTCCCCTGCGTGAAAGAAAAGGTGATGTGCCCCTTCTCGTCAATCACTTTCTAAAGAAATACTCAAGACTGCTGGACAAGGAAATACAGGAGATGTCCTCATATGCTCTGGAAGTTCTGATGAATTACGACTTTCCTGGAAACGTCCGTGAGCTTGAAAATATTATTGAGCGCGGCGTTGCCCTGGAAAGTTCCAATATCATCCTTCCCGAAAGCCTCACCCTCTACGGCGGTAATAAAGAAAAGCAGGATCCTTACCAGGTTTCAGATGCCCCTCCCCCCCTCTTCCAGGCAGCAGCCAGTGAGGAAGAATTATACGATCTGGGTATCGAACATATACTGACCAACCTGGAGAAACGTCTCATTCTGCACACTCTGAAAAAAACAGACAAATCAAAAATGCGGGCCGCCGAGCTTCTGCAGATCAGCTTCCGCTCCCTTCGCTATAAAATTAAAAAATATGACATCCAGTAGGGGTCAATGAACCTGCAATCACTGGCCAACCAGGCGCAACAGACCATTAATATAGAGCAGAACCTGCGGTTCCGTCTCCTCTGGATGCTGCTTCTACGCGTTATCCTCTATACACTGCTTCTCGGTATCAGCGTAATCTTCCAGAGTGAACAATTTGATGTCATCCTGTTGCCGTCCAATGTCCTCTCTCTGCTGCTTCTTCCTATCTATCTGATAACCATTTTTTTTGCCTTCTTCCTCCTGATCTTTCAGGGAGATTTACGCAAATTCGGGATAATGCAGGTTCTTCTCGATACCTTCTTTGTTACAACCCTGGTCTTTTTTTCCGGGTCTTCCAACTCTGTTTTTACATCTGTCTATTTTTTCCCGATCATTTCTGCAGGACTGATTCTTCCCAGGAAGGGTGGTTTAATAGCGGCCACCGCCGCCTCTCTGCAGTATGGTTCTCTTCTGGCCATGGAGATGTATGGTCTCTATCCCCATTATATTGAAGAGTTTATTTTTTTCGCCCCAAATCCCCCCCCGGTAATTCTCAATCATTTTTCCATACATGGTATAACTTTTTTTCTCGCAGCAGTATTAAGTACAATTTTTGGCACGCGTCTCAGGAAAACCGAAGACGCACTGAGTGTTTCAATAAAAAAATATGACCACCTGACAGTCCTCTACAAGCAGATCTTCGACAATATCACCACCGGAATTCTCACCGTTGACAATCAGAATATTATCACCTCCGCCAACAACGCAATCGAAACAATAACAGGCCGCCCCTCCGACACCCTCACAGGTGAAACTATAAATTCTCTCTTCAAAAACTTCGACCTGACAACACCAAACTCCAGATTTACGACAGATTTTATCAGAAGTGACGGCAAACAGATTCGCGTCGGGTATACTCATATAATCATGGAGCATGCAGGGGAAACAGTGTCATCCGAAGAGTCACCACAAAAGATAATCACCCTTCGGGATATCAGTGATATTGAAAAACTGGAAAAACAGGTGCGACAGACAGAAAAACTTGCAGCCATTGGAATGATGAGTGCCTCAATCGCCCACGACTTTCGCAATCCTCTGGCGGCAATTTCAGGTTCAGCTCAAATTCTTGCAAGTGAATTTGCGATCGATGGAAAAAGCAATCAGACAAACGGTAAACTTACTGACATTATCCTCAGAGAGTCCGACAGACTCACGGATACCATCGCCGATTTCCTGAAATTCTCACGACCGGAACATGCCAACAGGCAATGGTTTTCCCTCTACAGCTGCCTTGAGGAAGTGCTGCAGGTATGCAGGGCAGATCCTGCATATCCGAAAACCTGTAAAATCAGCATGGTAATAGAAAAAGCACTGGATATCTGGGCGGACGGGAGCCAGATGTTTACAGTTTTCATGCATCTTATCCAGAATGGACTCGCCTTTTGCCCGGAAGGTAACGAGCAGATAACCATAATCGGCAACGAGATAAGCAGAAAAAACGGTGAAGAGTGGGTGGAAATATCCGTCAGTGATAATGGGCCGGGGATACCTGAAGACCAGCGGAAAGAACAGATTTTTGAGCCTTTTTTTACATCCAGAGCTGATGGAACAGGCCTGGGACTGGCCATAGTGAAACAGACAGTCAGCGCACACCAGGGCACCATAAAGGTTGAAGAGGCAGACACAGGCGGGACACGTTGTGTTCTCAATCTGCCTTTGCCGCCACAGCCGGAATAACTCACCGCTAATCTACGGATGCTGCCACCGGTTCCGTCAAGCGAATATGGTCGGTTGTCATGTAGATCATGCCGGTTCCCGCGGGATCAACCGCTATTATTTCACCGGCAACCCATATTTTATCCCCGCTCTTAACATCTGCCATCAGCGGAAATTTGTCCGCATCCATACTGCAGGTAACCATGAGGCCAAAACCGTTTTCAACAGCATCAAACCGGGCAGTTACCGTATTCCCCTTTTTCTCCTGAAAATTGAAAAAATAGAGCGGCCACATCACCTTAAGGCCTGAAAACTTTTTTGTAGCTATCCGTTCATCAATAAAATCAAGTTTGGAAATCTGTACCATCAGTTGTTCAGGTGAGGGCTCAAGAAAAAAAGTGGTGCTGTCGTAATTGCCCTCCCTCGATTTTAAGCTGCTCTTACGGGAAGGGGTCTCCCTGATATTGACTGCAGAGAGGCCAGACCGAAACGCCACTGGTCGGCTGCTTCTCTTTTGCAGGTATATACCAATGCCAATCATAAAAAAAAAGAATGCAACAAGGATAATAAAGATAATCACATTCTGATATTTCTTCACAAAAGTGCTCACTGTGATCTCCCCTGGATACCAGAATGTTATTCCCGCTCCTTCCAGACTCTGGCCCCGAGCCGGGTCAGCTTTTTAACAAGGTTCTCATACCCCCGTTCCAGATGATAAATTCGGGTAATCTCAGTTCTGCCGGAGGCAGCAAGACCGGCTATAACAAGAGAAGAACTGGCTCTCAAATCAGTCGCCATAACAGGAGCCCCACTCAGCCCATCCAGCCCCTTCCCGGTCACAACGGCACTGTATCCATCAACGGTAATATCCGCCCCCATTCTTTTTAACTCAGCCACATGCATAAATCGATTTTCAAAAATAGTTTCATTAATTCTGCTCACCCCTGTTGCCACGGCCATAAGAGTCATAAACTGGGCCTGCAGATCGGTTGGATAACCCGGGTAAGGCATTGTCTTAATATTCACGCTCTGCAACTGGTTGCTGCCAGAATCCTTACTCTTTTTGGGCCAGGAGACAGTGACAGTATCCTCTGTCTCACTCACATTCAGACCGACTGCCCGAAGCTTTTCCAGAAGAGCGGGAAGATGGGATGGAACGCAGTGAGTGACAGTTCCACTGCCGCCGGTTGCGGCTATTGCAATAAGATAGGTACCTGCTTCAATGCGATCAGGAATGATTGTACAGTCGGCGGGGGAAAGGGTTTTCACTCCCTCAATTATCAGCTTATCACTCTCCTTCCCTTTAATATCAGCCCCCATACCGTTAAGCATATCGATAAGGTTACCAATCTCAGGTTCACGGGCAGCATTTTTTAAAACTGTGACGCCCTCTGCCAGCACCGCAGCCATCAGCAGATTTTCGGTGGCAGTTACTGACGGAATATCAAAGTAGATGACGTTGCCTTGAAGAGGAGTGTCTATTTTGGCATCAACATAACCATTCTCAAGCCTGCATGACACACCGAGAGCTTCCAGCCCCATTATATGGAAATCTATAGGTCTTTCACCAATGGCACACCCACCCGGCAGAGAGACTTTTGCCCTGCCAAGACGGGCGATAAGCGGCCCGAGAACCAGCACTGAAGCTCTCATGGTTTTGACAAGGTCATAGGATGCCTCAGCGTGGACCAGATTGGTGCTGTCAAGGGTAACAATATCGCCGCGCCGCTCACTGGAAACCCCGAGTTCCTCCATCAGCCTGATAAAGGTTCTGGTGTCTCTGAGATCAGGAACATTACGAAGGACATGCTTCCCCGGTGCCAGAAGGGTAGCCGCAATAAGCGGTAAGGCTGCATTCTTGGCTCCACTGACCCTCACTTCACCAGAAAGTGGTCTGCCTCCTTCAACAATCAGTTTTTCCACACTATATCTCCTGTCCGGAATAGACCGGAACCTTTCTAAGACAACTGTTTACATTCTACCGTAAAAACATGCAAATCGTCAATCAACTGCTCCAGCCTGATATACCCCTTAAGGTAAAGCATTATAAAATATTGCGGATCAAAACGGTACGTTTCAACTCCCGAGCACTGCATGCAGAACACGGTCCCTTCCACCATAATCAACCCGTATTTCAACCCTGCAGAAGTCAGGCAGACCAGTAATTCCCGTTTCAAACAGTTGCCGGACATAATCTCCCTGATCAGCTCCGATTTCCATAAAAACCTCACCACCAGATTTAAGGATAAGAGGGAGTTTTTCACGTATCCTGCTGATAATTTCAACCCCTTTTTCCCCGCCATCAAGGGCAATATGTGGTTCAAAGTGAGCCACTTCCGGCTCCAGACTGTTACAGACATCAAACCTGCTAACGTACGGAGGATTGGAAACAATAAGCGAAAAATTTTGTCTCTCTAAAAGAGGAGAAAACAGATCAGCCCGAATTAAATCAATTGTACCGGGAACAGCATGGCGACGATCATTTGTTCTGGCTACCCGAAGCGCGTCTGCCGATATATCGATGGCGACAACCCTTTCCCCCGTTTCTTTTGCCAGTACAACAGCAATCACCCCACTGCCGGTAC
>JAFDME010000122.1 GCA_019306075.1 Deltaproteobacteria bacterium
GGTAAGGGCGTGGTGCATGGCTGATATGAGATCATCATCGCTGATCCAGCTTATATACTGCTCTCCTGAGCCGAAATAGCGTATAAATCCAAGCGGTGAAGTGGAGAGTATCCTTTTCAGTGCGCCGCCGCCGGGAGTCATACTGACGCCCATACGCAAAAGAACAGTTCTAATTCCTGCATCAATAGCCGGTTGAGCACTATTTTCCCACTGACTGCAGACCGAGGAAATGAAATCTTTTCCGGCCGGTGAAGTTTCATCGGTAAACCGTTTGCCGCAGTTGCCGTAATATCCGATCGCAGAGGCACTGAGCAGGACTTTGGGAGGTTGACTCATTGCTGCCAGAGTATCGGCGAGGAGTCTTGTGCCCTTGACCCTGCTTTCAAGCACCCGCCGCTTACTTTCAACATTCCATCGCTTCAGACCGATGGGTTCTCCTGCCAGGTGGATCACCCCGTCAATTTCCGGAAGATCAGACTTGAATAAAAAATCTTTTTCCGGGTCCCAGAAAATTTCATTTCGGTTCTTTTCCGGACGTCTCCGGACCAGGGTATAGACTGTATGCCCCCCGGTTGTCAGAAGGGGGAGCAGTCTTTTGCCAAGGACGCCGCTTGCACCGGTGACAAGTATTTTTAGAGGAGTATGGCTGCATCGCTGGTGGAGTGCGATATCCCCTGTGAGGGTGTGGCTGCGATAGTGAAAACTTCTGACCAGTTGTTTCTCAACATGGTTTTTAATCAGAGAGGGGAGAAATCGATGGCCCGGCAGAGTGTATTCTATTTTATCCTGCAGTAGGGAACCGCTGGCGGTGTCGTGAAACAGATGCGTGTGGGACCAGCTGGTAAAGGGGCCTTTTTCCTGGATGTCTCTGAACATTACTCCGGGATTATCCTCAACGTGATGCGCCTGAAAGTAGAAAGGAAAGGGACCGGCATGCATCTTCAGTTTTACCTGGCTGCCGGGGCTGATATTGCCTTGCCGCGAGACAACACTGTTTCTTTCCCATGGAGGCAGGAGTCGCTCAAGAGCCCCCGGCATTGCGTGATATCTATAAAGGTATTCTGCCGGGCATGGGTATTGTGACTGATAGACGAAGGAGGCCGCCTGGTTCTTCAAAGCAGTTTTTCTGCCGGGTGATTGCTGTGGAGACATTATTGCTTTGTCGGAATTGATACCGGCTACTGCTAGCGATGGCTGCTGCGGTCGATTGCAGAATAGGTAAATGAAATCGAAGCCGATCCGGGAGGCACATTCAGGGTTTTTTGAAACACATGCTTTGAGCCCCGCGCATCGTCTGATCTGAAACCCGATGAATAGATCATTTTTTTCTGCAGAACTGTTCCTGCCGAATCAAGGAACAGAATGCGGATATCCAGTGAGTCAGCCCCACCGCCATAGAAAGCTCTTCCCGCCAGGATCATGTTGCTGCTGCCGCTGATCATGCTGCTGCCGGTGAGTGTATAGCTGTATTCAAGTGAAAATGGGGGCGATTTGAAGAGTCCCTGATTGTTTTCGGCTTGAATCAGATCCACTCTTTTTTCCGGTGGAACATTCGACCCTGTCCCTGCACAGCCGGAGATATTCAGAAAAGTCAGGATAAGCAAGAGGGAGAGGCTGGTTTTAATAAAGGGCATCGCAGAATATTTTTTCATGTTCATCTCACAGTTTTGTTATTAACATGTCAGTCAGCTACCTTAAGCATATCTGGCGTAATTGCCAACGCAGATCAGGTTCCGTCATGTATTCTCTTTAAAAAGATGAAAGAATGTGCGGAGCATCCCAACGTAACTATTCTAACGCAGACAAGCTGCAAGTAAGTACCTTGGAGGTATCTACCTGGTTTTGTGGCTAAATACCCTTCTTCATTTTCTTTACAGCTTTTACGGAGCAAGGCACTAAATTATTATGGAACCGTTTATTTTTACTCTTCCCCGTGGGAAGAGCATGAAAAGAGTACATCACTATCTGAACAGCAGGACACGTTATAATCTTGATGTCATAAAAGGTGAAAAGCTTGATGCCGTGCTTCTTGATACCTTTAACAGCGAAATTGCGCGTTCGGGGCAGGTCCTGCTGCAGGTTGGACAGACTCTGCTGCTGATAAATCTTCTGAGCTGTCGCATCGTTGAGCAGCATGCCGCTTCCCCCTGGTCTTTCCTGACCGAACTGGCCATTGGTCCGGTCGTCGCGGCTTTAAAAACTGTTTCCAGACTTCGGGCCTTTATGGTCGTTTCAAAGTTGACATTAAGGTGCGATAGAGGACTGCTTCTTGATGATGAAGGGAAAACCCGTGCCAGGTTGCATGTTTTTGCCTTTTTTCGAAAGAAGAGATCACTGCTGCTTGGTATAACGCAATCTTTGCGCGGCTATGACCGTGCCCACAGGGATCTGCAGCATCATTTGACGGATATGGGTGGTGCTGCAGTGAGAGATGCGGGGGAGATATTGCGATGTTTGAAGATAAAACAGAGGGAGTATAGCGCAAAACCGGATATCTGCATTGCTCCTGAAAACCCGATTAAAGATAGTGCCACAACGATCATTCGCACGTATCTTGATGTTGCAAGGCAGAATGAGGCCGGTATACTGGCGGATTATGATACGGAATTCCTGCACGATTACCGTGTCAGTTTTCGCAAGGTTCGATCTGTTCTCAGCCTGTTTAAGGGAGTTTACAGTTCAGAGCAGACCAACGAATTGAAGCGGGAATTTGCTGATCTGATGAAGCATACCAACAGTCTCCGCGATCTTGATGTCTATCTGCTCGACAGGGAGGATTATTTCAGGATGGTTCCTGAGAGCAGTCATGATGGTGTCAGGATTTTGTTTGATATTATGGCGGTAAAAAGAAGAGTTGAGCATAAAAAAATCTGCAGACTTATAAAAAGTAAATCTTACCGGCAACTTGTCGGCGGATGGGTTGAACTGTTCAGTAATGATGAATATCTCTCCTCCGGCAGCAGGGCGATGAAAAGTTCGGACAGGTATGTTGCCCGGCTTATCCTGAATCGATATCGAAAGGTGTGTAGAATTGCACGTCGGATCAATGAAACAACAGCGGATGATGCTGTGCACGAACTGCGCATTCACTGTAAAAAACTACGCTATCTGATGGAGTTTTCCCTGCCCTTTTTCCCGAAGAAAAAGGTGAAAATTCTTCTCAGACCCTTAAAACGGCTGCAGGATAATCTGGGGAGGTTTAATGATTATTCTGTCCAGCAGGTATGCTTCTTTCTCTGAGCTGTTTTTATTTGAATAACCCGAACAAATCGGAAGTTAAAAATGCTTGGATAAGTACCATGGTGCTTTACCAGGCACATAATTTCAAAATACACTCCTCAATTTCTTGTTTTTGGGACAGAAGTTCCGGAGTAAGGTACTAATCGCTATTGGTGACACATCTGAGGGCTGTTTTTATGAAAATTATTGCCTGTTACAGTAACAAGGGAGGGGTTGGAAAAACCGCTACGTCTGTTAACCTTGCCTATGCCTGCGCCATGAGCGGCAGACAGACGCTGTTGTGTGATATGGATCCCCAGGGGGCTTCGGGATTTTATTTCAGGGTAAAACCATCCCGAAAGCTGAAGAAGCAGGCTTTTTTTAAGGATGTTGATTGTTTTACAGGTGCCATAAGGGCAAGTGATTATGAAAACCTTGATCTCCTGCCTGCCAATATGAGCTACCGTGATTTTGATATCTTTCTTTCACGAATGAAAAACAGCAGGTCACGTCTTAAAAAAGCCCTGAAAGCAGTAGGTAACGAGTATGATGTGATTATCCTCGATTGTCCTCCCAACATTTCCCTGCTTTCGGAGAATGTTTTCAGGGTAGCGGACAAGATTGTTGTGCCGGTCATTCCAACTACACTGTCGGAACGCACTCTGGAGCAACTCTATGATTTTTTCAAAGAGAAAAAATATCAGAGGAAAAAGCTGCTGCCATTTATTTCCATGATGCAGAAAAGAAAAAATCTCCATAAGGAGACGAAACTGAAATTGCAGAAAAAATATAAGAACTTTCTCGATAAATCGATTCCCTTTGCGACAGATATTGAGAAAATGGGCGTGCACCGGGCCCCTGTCCTTGCGTACGCCGGAACACGACCTGCGGCAAAGGCCTATAAAGATCTCTGGCGGGCAGTTGAAGATAAGGTCGGATTTTAAAAAAAGAGCGGGCAGGGAGCCTGCTGACAGCACAGCTCTATTTCAGAGGACTGACAAGATTGCCTTTTTCAGCTCTTCTATAACGATTGGTTTTGTAAGAGCAGCACGAAACCCGTACTTTCTGTATTCTGCCATCACCGGATCGGTGGAGTATCCGCTTGAGACTATCACTTTTGCCTGAGGATCCTCCCTGAGGATTGCCGTTACAGCCTCTCGTCCTCCCATGCCGCCGGGGATGGTGAGATCCATGATTATGACATCAACCGGTTCGCCGGATTCTCTTCTTTTTCTGTAAACGGTTATTGCTTCAATACCATCGGATACCAGTATAACTTTGTGACCGAAAAATTCGAGCTGGGATTTTGTCACGTTCCTCACAACTTCCTCGTCGTCCATGATCATGACCGTCGCGGCCCTGGTGGAAACGGGTACATCGTCGTCGTTTTCCATCTGTTTTGTGGGTTCGGTTGTTGCCGGAAGATAGATGGTGAATAGAGATCCTTTTCCGGGTGTTGACTCTGCCGACAGGGAGCCGTTATGTTTTGTTATAATTGAATGACTGATCGCAAGCCCCAGTCCGCTCCCCTCCTGTTTGGTTGAGAAATAGGGATCAAATATTTTATCGATGAAGTCCCCGGGGATGCCAATACCCGAGTCGCGCACCTCAATTTTTATGTACTTCCCCTTACTGTCCTCAAGAAGAGAAATACCTGTCGGGTTCCAGATATTTGTGCCTTTGACCTCAATTTTGCCGCCATCAGGCATGGCATGCCGTGCATTGAGAATAATATTCTGAATAACCTGACCTATCTGTCCCGAGTCCACATTAACATACCAGAGGTCGTCCGGGCAGTCATAAGTGCAGGTGATGTTACTTCCGTGGAGGACAAATTCAGCTGATTCTTTTACAATATCCGGGAGTGCTGTTGTTTCTTTGATCGGTTCTCCGCCCTTGGCGAAAGTCAGAAGCTGCTGGGTCAGTTTAGATGCCCTGAATGTGGCACTTATTGCATCGGAGAGTAAAGAGGAAACCTTGTGGTCTTTTCCCACTATTTTGCTGGCCAGCTCGATATTGCCGAGAATGGCAGAGAGGATATTGTTAAAGTCGTGAGCAATCCCACCCGCAAGAACTCCAACTGATTCCAGTTTCCTGATTTTCAGAAGTTCCTGCTCAGTTTTTCTCTCGTTGGTGATATCCCTGAAGACCAGCACAACACCAATAATTTTGCTTTCCTTGTCACAGATAGGTGCACCACTGTCTGCAATGGGCACTTTGTGCCCGGCTTTTGTGATAAGAACTCTTTGGCTTGTTCGTTTAACCAGCCTGTTGCTTTCCGCTATCTGTTCTGCCGGCCTCTCACCCAACTTACCGGTCCGTTCATTCATTATATTGAATACAGTAGTTGCCTGCCTGCCCAGTGCCTCCTCGGCAGTCCAGCCGGTGATCTGTTCAGCCGTTTTGTTTATAAGAACGATCTTCCCTTCAGTATTTGTGGTAATAACACCGTCACCAATACTCCGCAGGGTAACGGCAAGTCGTTCCTGCTCTGCCGCGAGTACCTGCTCCGCTTTCTTCTTTGCATCTATGTCACGTTGTACGGCTATGACAAAACTTTTATCGCCTAGTTCTGTCAGGTTTAAACTGATTTCTGTCCAGAAGGTTTCGCCTGTTTTCTTTTTTGCCAGCCATTCAAATGTCTGAGGGCCGCCTGTCACAGTATCTATGATTTTTTCAAATATCTCTTTATAACTGTAAGGGGAAGGACCAAAGATGATATTCTCTTTTAAGGGAGTAACCGCTTCTCCGGTGGTGATATGGTACATTTTCACCATTGCCTGGTTTACATCCAGGATAGAACCGTCATTGGGATCAAAGATGATGATTGCCTCATTGGGTGAGTTGAAAATTGAACGTAGATAATTCTGATTTTCCTTGAGTGAATCCCAGGCATATTGCCTCTCTTTGGCCATCTGGTTAGCTGATGTGGCGAGTGAATGAAATTCTTTAAAGGTGATCTGGTCCAGTGGGATGGGGAGCGCCTTTTGAGCAGAATCTTTGAAAAAATCGAGGAATAACCTGATGTTTCCCTCAATTTTTTTCGATAGAAGATGAGTCAGAGCAAAGGAAAACAGGCAGAGAAAGGTGAGCACCAGGAGACTTTGTTTGAGAAATGATCTGAAGGTTTCTTTTAATGTCTGTTGTTTTTGGATTACCAGATCTTCAATATAATTAACATAAACGCCGGTACCGATATACCATTCCCATTCTTCGACAGGTGCCACATAACTGATTTTGAGAGCCTGCCGCATGTTTGAGAGTGCAGGCATTGTATACTCGAGATATCCACCGCCTTTTTTAGCAGTCCTAATGAGTTCCTGGACAACTTTCATACCATCTGGAGCTACCAGATTATACATGTTTTTACCCTTGGCAGGTCCAGTGAGACTTAAGCCGTCCCAGGTACCGGTAAAAATGTAATTGTCAATCCTGGGATGAGTTTTTTCAATCCATTCCAATATCTCATTTTTAATTATTTCTTTTTCATCTTCGACATACATCCCATTGCCGATGATCCAGTTAAAGGGCTCAAAATATTTTATATAAGAGACTCTCGGTTCCAGCATTTCGGGTGCGTCGGGCCTGTGCCAGTAGAAAGAAATAAAACCTTCTGCCGAAGCAGGCAGTTTCTGCTTCAGGATGTCCTGAACAATGAAATTGCCATCGTCATCCTGTAGATCAACAATATCCCTGTCCGTAATCTCTGGAGAACTATGGTTGACGATCTCTTTGCCATCCGGCTTTTCAACAAAATAATAACCATTGCCGCTGTCCCATGATGCAGCAAAAAGAGTATCACGGATAAGATCCTTGATTTTTTCCTGTGGCATGGAATTCTTATTTTGCTCATAGATATAGAGTGCTGTCTGGAAGGCCTCCACCGTCCGTGATTTTACAAATTTCTTTACTCTTGAAATTGCCAGAGATTTCTGGTGTTGAATGTATTGAAGCACATCCTGAACGTCACTTTTGATCTGTTTTTTTTCTGAAGTAAGGTATGAAGTACGGATTTTATTTATTTCCGCTTCTGAACGGTCATTTTCCATGCTCATCCACAGATAGCCGAGA
Source organism: Deltaproteobacteria bacterium (assembly GCA_019306075.1). GTDB lineage: Bacteria > Desulfobacterota > Desulfobulbia > Desulfobulbales > Desulfocapsaceae > Desulfomarina. The sequence goes on from JAFDME010000122.1 coordinate 7,291, forward strand.
ACACAGACAAGTGACAGAACCAGAACGAAGACATGGAGTTGGAAGATGGTCAGCAGGCTTTTTTTCTTCTTCATATATGTCCAACTCCGATAAAGAGGATTTGTTTCTCAGCGCTACATTACCAAGTTTTGCTGATTATTTCTCCAAAATTAATGGTGAATAATGTACTGTTTGGTTCTCGACTGGCTTGTATTATTCTGCTGCTGAAATTTTGTTCTATTAAACGGGAAGTATCATAAGTGATTTTAGCAGCAAATATCATTGAGTAACATAGACTGAGGGCACGTATCCAGGCATGCAAAAAAAATTTCAGATTTATCCGGTTAGTGGTTGTGTTATTGTTGTTTTGTTATATGTTAATGCTGGTGAAGAATTGATATTGCCGTTGAATATATATTGGATGTTGAACCGGCAAAAGTGATACTGCATCAGTAATAGATTGTGAAAGAATATAACAGACAGGAAAAACAAGGAGAATCTATGGCACCGAGAATAAAGTATGATATGGATTATTTCAGAAAACTCGTCTTAAGCGGAAAAACCAAAGCTGAGATAATGGCGGAAATGGCGATAAAAAACCATCCGACGTTCAACAGCCTGAAGTTGAAACTGATGGAAATTGATAAGAAGTATTATGCGATAAAGTCTGCAAGGAAGAGCGTGGCCAAAAAAGATTTAAAGGCAACTATTGGCAAACGAAACACCCTTACACTGTCATCGAAAATGTTTGATGGGAGCAGTTTTAATTCCGGAGATTCCTTTCTTATTACAATAAAAAGGAACAGGATTATTTTATCATTGATTGAACAATAAAAGAGACCGTTTCCAGGTAATTAATGTGATCTTCGATGAAAGATCTTATTTTGCAGGGCACCCTTCAGCTAAATGATTTTCTCAAAAAGGTTGTTGCCTTTTTTTCTGTCATTTCTCAGTTTCACACTACTGCCTGTTTTGCAGCCAGTTAGTGGTGCCGCGGGTTTGTCTTTAATTAACAGATTTTCACATATCTATGAGCCGTCCGGGGTTCTCCGTCTTTCCGGAGGTGATCTTCTGGTTATTGAAGATGATGGTCATAATCCTCTACACCTTATTCCGGTAATTGATGGTTCTTCCGCTTTTCTCGGTCAGCCTGTATCTCTGCCTCTTTCGACTTCGGTGGGGGACCTCGAGGGTATCTCCTCGGGGCGTGACGGGACGGTTTTTCTTATTACTTCATTTTCTCCTACCAGGAAAAACAAGCGAAAGAAGAAAAGACAGCGCTTGATTCAGTTTCAGATTGAAAATGGCCGGATTGTTAACGAACTTCATTACGATAATCTCCTGCCCTATCTGACCCGGCACCTTGCAAAGGAAAAATCTGTCGGGACAAAAGGAGCGGATACCCTTAACATTGAAGGCATTGCTCTCGATAAGGAGAACGACAGTCTTTTGATTGGGTTTCGATCCCCGCTGGAAAAAAATAAGGCTGTCATCATCGTTCTTGAAAATCCTTATGATCTTTTTTCCACCTCTGCCTCTCCTGTTTTCTCGCCTCGGAATATTTTGCTGGATATAGGTGGAGAAGGGATTCGGGGCATGGGCTATGATGATATTGAGGGCGGTTATCTGATTACCAACGAGGTTAAAAATCGTAAAGGTAACTTGCGCCCGGCTTTATGGTTCTGGAAGGGAGATCCTTCCAGCAAATCTGCTGGAATTCCACTTCCAAAGCTGAAAGGAGTGAAAAATATAGAGGGTATTACCCCCATTACTATCGGAAGCCGACATTTTCTGTTTCTTGTCTGTGATGATGGGGCGAGGAAAAAGAAAAAAGGGGCACACTACATTTTGCTGGAGCGTTAATCCTTTCTCTGAAATTTCATTGCATCCCGGGGGCCGAATGGTGCTGTCTGGTCATTTGTTTTCACCAGGGTGGCTTTATCTGATAGTTTGCATTTCCCGTTGACTTTCCCTCCTGCTGTAACCACCCTGTAGGGTAAAGATTGGTCACAGAAAAGGAGGATGTCTCATGTCCCGGCTGTTATTTACCTGTTTTCTTATTACTGTTTTACCTTTAATACCATCGTTGCAATCGGCAGAGGGCGGTGAGAACCGTATCCATACTCAGGTGCAGAAAAATCTTCGATCTGGAAAAAAATCAAACCGCCTGGTTAACGAAAAAAGCCCTTATCTCCTGCAGCATGCCTTCAATCCGGTTGAGTGGTATCCCTGGGGGGAAGAGGCCTTTGCCAGGGCCAGAAAGGAGAACAAGCCTGTATTTCTCTCCATCGGTTATTCCACCTGTCACTGGTGCCATGTTATGGCCCATGAATCTTTTGAGAATGAGGAGATTGCAGCACTGTTAAATCAGTGGTTCGTCAGTATCAAGGTTGACCGGGAAGAACGACCGGATATTGACCAGATGTATATGGCGGCAACACAGGAGATGACAGGATCCGGAGGATGGCCGATGTCAGTCTTTCTGCTGCCGGATGGTAGCCCTTTTTATGCGGGCACCTATTTCCCGCCTGTGTCGTCCGGGGGCCGTCCCGGATTAAAGGATCTGTTGCCGGCCATTCACAAGGCATGGCAGGAACGTAAGGGCGATCTGCAGGAGTCTGCCAGGCGCATGGTTGCGGTTCTTCAGGATCGAAACACCGCTTCTTCGGCAACCACTATTGACGCTGATGTATTTCCACGTGGTTATGAGCTGCTTGCTGAAAAGTACGATGAGGAGAATGGAGGCTTTGGTCAGGCTCCAAAATTTCCCCGTCCGGTAGTTTTTTCATTTCTTTTTTCCTACTATTCAGCAACAGGCGGGAAAGCTGCCCGTGATATGGCGCTTCACACTCTGAAAAAGATGGCCGCAGGCGGTATGTATGATCAGATCGGCGGTGGATTTCATCGATATTCGGTTGATGAACGCTGGTTTGTGCCTCATTTTGAAAAGATGCTCTATGATCAGGCGCAACTGGTCGAGTCTTATCTTGATGGTTTTCAGATTACACGGGATGGCAGATATGCAGAGGTAGCCAGAGAAACCTTCGCCTATCTTTTACGGGATTTGCAGGATCCCGGTGGCGGTTTCTATTCTGCCGAAGATGCAGACAGTGAAAATCCATATAAGGTAGGGGAACATGGTGAAGGTGCTTTTTATCTCTGGACTCTGGATGACCTGAAAAAGAGACTGGGCCCGGATAGTGCTGCTGTCTTCGGCTATAGATACGGAGTTGAGGATAAGGGGAATGTCGGGAGTGACCCGATGCAGGAGTTTGCCGGTAAAAATATTCTTTACCAGGCTCATACCATCAATGAAACGGCTGCTCATTTTAAAATCAGCAGGGAGCAGGCTGAGAAAACGGTGGCCGACGCAAAAAAAATGCTGTTTACAGTGAGGGAAAAGAGAAAACGGCCCCATCTGGATGATAAGATTATTACAGCGTGGAACGGTATGATGATCGGTGCCCTGGCAAAGGGAAGCAGGGTCCTTCAGGATTCAACACTTCTGGCAGCAGCTGTACAGACGGCAACTTTTTTAAAAGAAAATCTCTATGATAAAGCCAGTCATTCATTACAGCGCCGTTACCGGCAGGGGGAGACCGGCCTTGTCGGCCAGCTGGATGATTATGCTTTTCTTGTGAACGGTCTGCTTGATCTGTATCAGGCGGGTCAGGATCCTCAGTGGCTCCGTTGGGCCGACGAACTTACCAGGCAGCAGGTAGCGTTGTTCTGGAATGAGTCGGGGAATTTTTTTTATGACAGTGTTACTGATTCCAGTGTTAAGGTGAGGATGAGAGGCGGATATGATGGCGCAGAACCAGCGGCCAACTCTGTTGCGGCACATAATCTCCTGCGACTTGCTCTGCTGCTGAATAATCCCCTGTGGCAGCAGATGGCACGCGATCTTATGGAATCTTTTGCTGCCACAGTCAATCGTTATCCCCCTGCACTGCCGATGATGCTCACCGCCTGGCGGCAGGTGGACAGCAAGCCCTCCCAGATAGTGATTGCCGGTGAGCGACAGGAAGAGGGTACGAAGAAGATGCTCTCGGTGGTTGATCAGTTTTTTGACCCTGATCGTATTCTTCTGCTGGCGGATGGGGCTGAAAATCAGAACTATCTTGCTGAAAATCTTCCTTTTCTGCAAACCATCAAACGCATGGATGGTAAAGCCACCGCTTATCTCTGTGTCGATTTTACCTGCAAAATGCCGGTAACCGACCCTGCAGCATTGCGGCGGCAGCTGGAAGAAATGAGACCGTAATAAATGATGGCGTCGTAAAAAGTCCGATCTCCTTCGTTGTAGGTTTTCCCAGAACCTTAACATACCACATGTATCGTTGAGGGCCTGAGAAAAACACTACGCCTCGTATATCGAACTTTTTGACTTAGCCATCTATGGCTGCGGTCGACCTTTTTACGAGCTTATCATAAATGGGTTATTTCATAACGAGGATGAAGCATCGAGGTTAAGCTGATAATGGGATGCCATGAATAACAAAACTTTTGTTACTCTTCTGCTCTCAGTCTTCATCGCTCTGCTTGGTATCGGTATAATTGTTCCTGTGATGCCGGTATTTGCCGCAAGACTCGGTGCCGGCGGTTTTTCTCTGGGCATGATTATCGCTGCCTTCTCAATAAGCCGGGGTTTGCTGCAGCCTGTTGTCGGCACTCTTTCAGACAGGTGGGGCCGAAAGAATTTCCTTATCGTCGGTCTCCTTATATACGGTATTGTCGGTTTACTTATCCCTCAGGCAACAAGTATTGGTGATTTGATCGGTATTCGTGCCTTTCACGGAGTCGGCTCCGCCATGATCGTGCCGATTGCCATGGCATATGTCGGGTTGCTTTCACCGGTTGGTCATGAGGGTCGCTATATGAGTTATCTCAATATAGCGATCTTCTGCGGTATAGGGTGCGGGCCGATTATAGGAGGACTTGTTTCAGATCTTCTCAATTTCGCCTCTGTCTTCTACCTTATGGCGATAATGAG
>JAFDME010000123.1 GCA_019306075.1 Deltaproteobacteria bacterium
CAATGGGTATATTAGGAAAAAAAATCGGGATGACCCGCGTTTACAGTGAACTGGGTCAGGCCACTCCCGTCACTGTGGTTCAAGCCGGACCATGCAGGGTTTTGCAGGTGAAAAATGAAACTGTCGATGGATATAATGCCATCCAGGTCGGTTTTTCAGATAAAAAGAGTTCCAGAGTAAATAAGGCGCAGGCAGGCCATCTGAAAAAGTCTGATTCACAGGGGTACTATTTTATTCGTGAGTTCAGGGTTGCTGATCCGGGAGTTTTCGAAGTTGGACAGGATATCACTCTGGATACGGTTATCAAGACCGGTGACCTGGTAGATGTGCAGGGAATCAGCAAAGGTAAGGGTTTTCAGGGTGTTGTTAAGAGATATGGTTTCGCAGGAGGTGGTGCGGGACATGGATCTAAATTTCACCGGGCCCCTGGCTCTATTGGATGTAGTGCACATCCGGGAAGGGTTTTCAAGGGGAAAAAGATGCCTGGCAGAATGGGTAATGATACGATTTTGAGAAAAAATGTCATTGTTATCGACATACGCCCTGAGGAGAATGTTATTCTTTTAAAAGGACCTCTTCCTGGAGCCAAAAACGGCCTGTTGAAAATTTTTTCCAAATAATTGTTTTGAGTTGAAACAGGTTCGAGGAGATAGATATGTCTACAGTAAATATAGTTAACACAAAAAATGAAAGTGTTGGCGAGATTGAGCTTAACAATGAAGTTTTCAATCGCGAAGTCAAGGAGTATATCCTGCATGATGTGGTGCGTATGCAGCGCGCTGCAAGACGCTCCGGCAATTCATGTACCAAGACAAGGGTTGAAGTGAGCGGGGGTGGTGCAAAACCCTGGCGTCAGAAGGGAACCGGTAGAGCAAGAGCCGGTACCCGGACTTCTCCGATCTGGCGTGGTGGTGGAGTTTCTTTTGGTCCTAAACCCAGGGATTACAGCTTTAAACTCAATCGCAAGGTGAAACAGCAGGCTATTTCCATGGCCATAAGTGCCAGGTTGCAGGAAGGTAATCTCATAGTGCTTGATGCTTTTACCATGGAGAAAATCAAGACAAAGGATTTCGTCGGCATCATGGATGTGCTGGATGCAGATAATGCTCTGATTGTCGCCTCAGGCGATAATGAGCAGCTGAGTAAGTCATCACGAAATGTCAATGGATACAAAGTGTTGCCTGTCGATGGCCTGAATGTATACGATATCCTGCTGCACAGGAAGCTCATTTTGGTTCAACCGGTAATTGAAAGCCTTGAAAAGAGGTTGGTGGCATGAAAAATATATACAGTGTACTAAGAGGGCCCTGCCTTACAGAGAAGGCGGCCATACTTCAGGAAGAAAATGGCAAAGTCGTTTTCAAGGTTCACCCGAAGGCAAATAAGATCGAAGTTAAGAGAGCTGTCGAACAGATCTTTAATGTTAAGGTAAAAGACGTACGAACTGCTAATATGCATGGTAAGCAAAAACGGGTTGGAAAAACAATAGGTTTCACCAAAAACTGGAAAAAGGCCTATGTAACCTTATCTGAAGGTGAAATTAACTTTGCGGATGAGCTCTAACTGGAATTATAAAAGCAAAGTTCATTATTTTCATCACTAAGTTATTTTATCTAACCTAATTTTGATGGAGCGATTGGGAAATCATGGCAATAAAAACTTATAAACCGACATCCGCTGGTAAAAGGCACCATGTGTCGATAAAAAACCCGGAACTGTCCAAAAACAGCCCTGAAAAAAGGCTTGTTTGCAGTATGGCCAAAACCGGTGGACGTAATAACTATGGTCGCATTACTTCACGTCATATTGGCGGAGGACACAAGCGACGTTACCGGATTATTGACTTTAAGAGAAATAAGATTGGCATTGGTGCAAAGGTTGTATCTATTGAGTATGACCCCAACAGGTCAGCGAATATAGCCCTGCTCAGTTATATTGATGGAGAGAAAAGCTATATTCTTTCCCCGGACGGTATTTCTGTCGGCGATTATATTATAGCCGGTGATAATGTCGATATTCAGCCCGGCAATTGCCTGCCGATGGATAACATTCCGCTTGGTACTGTTATTCATAACCTGGAAATGAAAATCGGTAAGGGGGCCCAGCTTGTTCGAAGTGCGGGTGCCTCAGCTCAGCTCATGGCAAAAGAGGGTGGATATGTTCTGGTAAGGCTGCCTTCAGGCGAAGTGAGAAAATTTAATAACAGATGTCGTGCATGTATCGGTCAGGTTGGTAACCGTGAGCATGAGAGCCAGAAACTTGGAAAGGCAGGACGAAACAGATGGAAGGGGAAGAGACCTCATGTTCGCGGCGTTGCCATGAATCCGGTAGATCATCCGATGGGTGGTGGTGAAGGTAAAAGTTCAGGTGGTCGGCATCCCTGTACTCCCTGGGGTCGGCCTACCAAGGGGTTTAAAACCAGAAAGAGAAAGGCTTCTGACAAATTGATTGTTAAGAAGAGATCATAACAGAAAAGGAGCAAGGAATGTCTCGTTCAATTAAAAAAGGGCCTTTCATCGACGACCACCTGCAGAGAAAAGTGTCCGCTGCTATTGAAAGCGGATCCAGGAAGGTTATACAGACATGGTCCAGGCGATCCGATATAAGTCCTGAGATGGTAGGGCTTACATTTGCAGTACATAATGGGAAAAAATTTATACCTGTCTTTGTCACAGAGAACATGGTTGGGCATAAACTTGGTGAGTTTTCACCGACTCGTACCTACTATGGACATGCATCTGACCGAAAAGGAAGAAAATAAATAGAGACGTCAGTTTCTACTGGGAGCAAGCACTATGGAAGCACGAGCCGTAGGTAAATATATCAGGATCTCTCCGCAGAAGGCGCGCCTTGTTGCTGATGTCGTGAGAGGCATGGGGGTTGATGAGGCTATTAACACTCTTCGTTTTATGCCCAAAAAAGGTGCCGGGATTATTCAGAAGGTAGTCGAATCTGCTGTTGCCAATGCAACACAAGAGGACTCCACTGATGTTGATAATCTCTATATAAAGAAAATTATGATTGACGGCGGTCCATCTCTTAAGAGGATCCGGCCCAGAGCTATGGGCAGGGCCACTGGAATAATTAAGAGAACCAGCCATATTACCGTAGTTATTGACGAAAACTGATTTATATTTCGGTAAGTGTAATTTGCAGGCACATTTACTATTAAGATTAAAGTGAGAATTGGATTTGTTGGAGGACTGTTTTGGGGCAGAAGGTTAATCCATTAGGAATGAGATTGAACATTACCCGAACCTGGGATTCAATCTGGTATGCAGACAAGGAATACGCAACCTTTCTGATTGAAGATCAGAAAATTAAAAAGTTTCTCAAAAAGCGTCTCCATCATGCCGGGTTGTCTAAAGTCAACATTGAACGTACCGGAGATCAGGTACGGGTAAAACTTTTTACAGCAAGGCCTGGTATTGTTATTGGCAAAAAGGGTATTGAGATAGAGTTGACCAAAAAGGAACTTGAGAAACTTATATCGCGCAAGGTTACTCTTGATATTCAAGAGGTCAGGCGACCCGAGGCTGACGCCCAGCTCATTGCTGAGAATATTGCTCAGCAGCTCATAAGACGGGTGGCGTTCAGGCGGGCGATGAAAAAAGCTGTAACATCTGCTCTTCGATTTGGAGTTCAGGGAATTAAGATCTCTTGTTCCGGTCGGCTTGGTGGTGCAGAGATGTCAAGATGTGAGTGGGTCCGTGAAGGACGTGTTCCTCTTCATACTCTCAGGGCTGATGTGGACTATGCACTTGCTGAAGCCAATACTACTTACGGGATTATTGGTGTTAAGGTCTGGGTTTTTAACGGCGAAGTGTTAAGTGATAAAGATTCCGGTTCAGTATCATAAGCACCATCCAGGTTTGATGCTGTTTCCGTACCACAATTTGGAGTAAATGATGTTAAGTCCTAAAAAGGTCAAACATAGAAAAGTTTTTAAGGGAAGATCGAAAGGGTTGGCGTACAGAGGTTCATCAATTTCTTTCGGGGACTATGCGATCAAGGCCACCTGTTGCGGGATGATGACAGCACAGCAGATTGAGGCGGCGCGTATTACAATTAATAGAACAATGAAGCGTGGCGGCAGGGTCTGGATTCGTGTATTTCCGGATAAACCGCTTACCAAAAAACCCGCAGAAACACGGATGGGTAAGGGAAAAGGCAGTCCTGAATCCTGGGTTGCAGTTGTCAAACCGGGCATGATACTTTATGAGATTTCTGGAGTCAGTGAAGAACTTGCTGTTAAAGCTCTTAATCTTGCAGGTAACAAGCTGCCGTTTTCAACCAAAGTAGTCACCAAGAGGAACACTTTATGAAACCGGATGACATTCGTAAAATGTCCGCTGAAGAGATGTCTAAGAATGAAAAGGAGTTGCGGGAGGAATATGGAAAATTGACTTTTCAACATCGTATCCGTCCTCTTGAAGACACTTCACGATTAAAGAAAATTAAAAAGGACATTGCCAGGATCGCTACTGTCAAAAATCAGTCTGCCAGCTAGTCATAATTTTTATCCTGCCAGCTGGCTGATCGATCCTATATTATCATCACTAAGTGATTAAATAATGAGTGAAATTAAAAAATCTAAAAAAACGAGAACAGGCTCTGTTGTAAGTAACAGAATGGAAAAAAGTGTGGTAGTGAAGGTTGAGCGAAAGTTTCGCCACAAGCTTTATGGAAAATTCGTTAAAACCAGTGTCAAGTACCTTGCCGATGATCCAGAAAACAGTTGCAATGTTGGAGACACCGTAATGATTGAAGAGTGTCGGCCGCTGAGTAAAAGAAAACGATGGCGGGTTCGGACCATTTTGGAGCAGGCTGTCTAAGGCCTGTTGAATTTTTCCTTCTATTTATTACTGCAGGAGTCATAAGGCAGATTTGTTTAATGGCCTATAACTCCTGACGGTTCTCTTACAGGAAAGAATATATTCAGAACCGTTATTATCAGTAATTGAGAGTTAGCAGAAACGTTTTGTTTCGTATGAGATATCTGGTGAAATTATGATACAGACAGAGACAGTACTCAATGTCGCCGACAACTCCGGAGCCAAAAAGGTTCTTTGTATTCGTGTCCTCGGAGGAACTCGAAAGCGATATGCCACAATTGGGGATGTGATTGTGGTAACGGTAAAAGAAGCGATTCCCCATGCCAAAGTAAAAAAAGGCGATGTTATGAAAGCGGTGATTGTACGTACGGTCAAGGCTATCAAGCGTATGGATGATACCTGGGTTGGATTTGATGATAATGCCGCTGTTATGCTTGGAACTGCCGGAGAGCCAATTGGAACGCGTATTTTCGGCCCCGTTGCTCGTGAGTTAAGATATCAGGGTTTTATGAAGATTATTTCGCTTGCTCCGGAAGCACTTTAACCATCCTATGATGCCCGGTAACGGACTTTTTGTAGTGGAACCGTTTATCAGCTGAGTGAATTACATCTGCTTTGCCCGGTTGGCAGGGGAGATGTTGGTGGGGATTGACTGGTACATGAAGAGGTCACCTCCTGGTTTAACGGGATAGATACATTTACTGAAAAAAGGTATAGAAATGAGACAGGGTAGAACTTACCTGAAGAAAAATGATCAGGTTGAAGTAATAGCCGGCAAGGACAAAGGCCGGGTTGGTAAAATTCTCCGTGTTTTAACCGACAAGGATAAGGTTGTGGTCGAGCGCATTAACATGATTAAGCGCCATACCAAACCTACTGAGATGAATCAGCAGGGCCAGATAGTAGATAAAGAGGCCCCAATACATGTATCCAATATCCAACTCATATGTCCTGAGTGTACTAAGACTGGAAGAATTGGTAAGAGGATACTGGAAGATGGTACAAAGATCCGTTTTTGTAAAAGTTGCGGCGAAGCCATCGACAGCAAATAATCAGTCATTTACAAAGGCTTACGCCAGGAGTTATACATGGGTGCGCTTAAAGAAAAATATTTAAACGAATGTGTTCCTGCCCTGAAAGAAGAATTTGGCTATAAGAACAGCATGCAGCTTCCCCAGATTAAAAAGATAGTTCTTAATATGGGGCTTGGTGAGGCGGTTCAAAATCCAAAAATTGTTGAGGGTGCTGCTGAGGAACTGACACGCATTGCCGGTCAAAAGGCGGTAATTACAAAGGCAAAGAAGTCCATAGCTACATATAAGCTTCGTGAAGGTATGCCAATCGGATGTCGTGTGACCTTGCGTGGGGATAAAATGTATGACTTCTTCAGTAAGCTGGTAAATATTGCCTTGCCCCGTGTAAGGGATTTTCGTGGTTTGTCACCTAAAGGGTTTGATGGTCGCGGCAATTATTCCATGGGCATACAGGAACAGATAATTTTCCCTGAAATTGATTACGATAAGATTGATAAGATCAAGGGGCTGAATATCACCGTCGTTACATCAGCTCATACTGATGATGAGGGACGGTCGTTGCTGAAAAGACTTGGTATGCCTTTTAAGAACAATTAGCGGGGCAGAATGATCATCCTGTTTTGAGTCACTGGCAGGTTGTATCTGACTCAGTAGTTTGATTTTGTGAAAAAGTATATCTGTATGCAGTCCAACCTGACAGGCTGGCGTACTTTTTAGTACGTTCGATATGTGGTCCGGTGAATGGAGTAACGTCTCGTGCTTAAAGCTTTACTTCAGCGTTTTTCTGATCACTACTTTCAGGGAGAAAGGTACAAAATTTAAACGTGGGTCACAGGGTGTGACGGTATTTTGCTGATTCTGCGTTAATAGAAGTTTTTAATTATTTTAAGGGATTATTTGGAGGGCACTTTGGCTAAGAAATCGATCATTGCTAAGGCACAACGTGAACCAAAGTTTGGTGTGCGTAAATATAACAGATGTCCACTATGCGGGCGTCCTCGCGGATTCATCAGGAAATATGGTATTTGTAGAATCTGCTTCAGGAAACTCGCATCCAGTGGAGAAATAACAGGTGTGACAAAATCGAGTTGGTAATTTACAGCCACTTTTTTTGAACAAGCCTGTTCGACTATATTGAATATAAGGAGTGTTCGCTATGTCAATGAGCGATCCCCTGGCAGACATGCTGACCAGGATACGTAATGCGGTAATGGTAAAATTTGATTCTGTGGAGATGCCTTCTTCGACCACCAAGGTTGACGTAGCTAAAGTGTTGAAGGATGAAGGTTATATCATAGGTTACTCGGTGACGGATGATGCAGTTCAGGGTGTACTTAAAGTTGAACTGAAATACGGATCTGAGAGTGAACCTGCGATCACAGGATTAAAACGGGTAAGCAAACCCGGGTTGCGGAAATATGCCAAAGCAAATGCAATTCCAAAAGTCCTGAATGGACTTGGGATAGCAATTATTTCTACATCCAAAGGTGTGGTAACAGATAAAACAGCTAGAGCTCTTAATTCTGGTGGGGAGATTATTTGTGAGGTCTGGTAGATCTTGCAGATTACGGAGGTAACTATGTCTCGTATTGGTAAACAACCAATTTCGGTTCCTGCCGGGGTTAAAGTTGATCTTTCAGATCAGCAGGTAACTGTGACCGGCACTAAAGGAACCCTGAAGCGTGAAATTATTCCTGATGTGGAAGTTGTACTTGAGGATAATGTCATTACTGTGAATAACCGGGTGGAGGGTAAGAAGGTTAATGCTTTTCGTGGTCTGACCCGAAGTCTTATCAACAATATGGTTATTGGTGTCAGTGACGGGTTCAAACGTGTTCTGCTCGTTGAAGGAGTTGGATATAAGGCAAGTGTCAGCGGTTCCGTGCTAACTCTGAATGTCGGCTATTCGAATCCGGTGGAATACAAATTGCCTAAAGAGGTGTCAGCCTCCATCGATGGCAATACCAAGATAGTTCTTGAGTCCATTGATAAGGAACTTGTCGGCTTGACCGCTGCTCAGATTAGGATGATCCGAAAACCCGAACCCTATAAGGGAAAGGGTATACGTTACGAAGATGAGCACATCGTTCGTAAGGCCGGTAAAGCCGGTGCCACTGCATAATTTTTAAATCTTTATATTAAAATTTATAATTAATGGGATATTATAATGGCCAGGACTAATCCTAAGACAATCGCCAGGGCAAAGCGGGTCAAACGCATCAGGAAGAAAATTACTGGTACGGCTGAGCGGCCAAGGCTCCGTGTCTTTAAAAGCAACAGGCACATCTACGCGCAGATTATCAATGACGCAGCAGGGAATACTTTGATTTCCATGTCTACTCTTGATAAAGAGTTTGCATTGGATGATGAGAAAGGTAAAACCGGTGCAGCTAAGAAAGTCGGCGAAATGATAGGTGCCCGTGCAAAAGCCGCTGGAATTACTAAAGTCGTATTTGATCGTGGTGGTTCTATTTACCATGGCAGGATCAAATCTCTTTCTGAGGGTGCCAGGAAAGGCGGTCTTGAATTTTAAAGATTTTTTATAACGGGGGTGTTCCTTGTCTGATTTCAAACGTTCTAAAGGTGCTAATACCGAAGAACTTATAGAAAAAATAGTTTTTATAAACAGGGTTGCAAAAGTAGTAAAAGGTGGTAGAAGGTTCAGCTTCAGCGCCATCGTTGTGGTCGGTGACGGTAAAGGCAAGGTTGGATACGGACTTGGAAAGGCCAATCAGGTACCAGAGGCGATCAGGAAAGGCGTGGAAAAGGCAAGAAAAGCCATGATCCCCGTCTATCTCACGGAAACCTCAATTCCTCACCAGATAATAGGCAAATATGGTGCAGGGAAAGTGCTTCTTAAACCAGCTTCCGAGGGTACCGGACTTATCGCCGGTGGTGCTGTGAGAGCGGTTCTCGAGGCAGCAGGAGTTTCTAATATACTCACCAAATGTCTTGGATCTCATAATCCCCACAATATGGTGAAGGCCACGATCAACGGTCTTCAAACATTGAGATCGGCCCAGAGTATTGCAGATCTTCGCGGCAAAACTGTTGAAGAAATCACAGCATAAAAGTCCCCTGTGTTACCAGGGTAGTTATGCAAAATATATGATCAATAAAGGTAATTAAATGGGTGAGACGGTTACTTTTTCACAGGTTAAAAGTGGCATTGGCAGTACCAAAAAAATCAATGCGACTTTAGTTGGCCTTGGGCTTACTAAAATGAATAAGAAAGTTACAAGAAAGGATACTCCTGAACTCCGTGGTATGCTCAGGAAGGTCAGTCATCTTGTGCGAATTGAGGAGATATAGCATGTTAAGCTTGGCAAACCTTTCCCCA
>JAFDME010000124.1 GCA_019306075.1 Deltaproteobacteria bacterium
ACACCAGGGCGGGATCTTCAACAAAAATAGAATCGGGGTGGGCATCCAGAGCGGGCAGTACAGTAACGGTCATACCCACTGTTTCAAGGGCGTCCACATAGGCTTCATGCTCCGACATTACACCATTAAAATCAGGATTTCCCCGGTTTTCAGCCCGTAGGCCGTTGATCACGGATGGTGCTGGTTTTCTTACGATGGCCGAGTTGAACTGATAACACGTTCTGGGGAATGATATCTCTTGTACTTTCATAGTTTGTAAAAGAAGTTTTTGTTAGCGGTTCCAGGCAGGTGTGAAAAAAATAAACATTTATTTTGCTAGACAGGCGATGTGATTCAAATGTTCAATTTAACCAATGTCTTTTACTCTCTGACTAAATATCCAATATATTGTATATTTATAATTTCCTGTCAATAAAGATTTTTTAACCTTGGTGCACTACTAGAAACTGGATGTCCCTGGACAGCGCATGCCGGCAAAGCAGAGGGGGACTTCCCTGTAAAAATGAATTCTACATATAACAACTCTGGGCAAAGGCCGTAAACTATTCTATTGTCTGTTTTAACGGTGGGTTATGGGTCAAAGTGTGTCATAAAAGGCGAGCTCTGGGTTCCAGTGCTTGCACCTCAGAAACTGCTCCAGTTCGGCTCCGTTTCTTTTCTTAAATAAATTAATAATGGTCTTATGCTCCTGGTTGCCCGATTTTTGTATATAGATATCGTGAAACCGATTCTGATAACTGTAATATGCCTTGACATCACCAGTTTCAATGGCTGTTTCCATCTGCTCATAATATTTTTCTAGAAGATCAATATCCCCCCCGGGTGATGTTGTAGACAGAGAGACTGGCGGAAAATCCCTCCAGAACGCCCAGTAAACCGTATATTTCTCTTGCCTTATTCTTATCTACTCTTTTGACAATAAATCTTTTCCTGGGAATATTTTCCAGGTATCCTTCGGTTGCTGATTGAATGAGTGCCTCCCTCACCGGGGTTCTACTGATGTTCATGTCAGCAATTTTTCTGCTTCCCTTCTGGCGTCCGATTATTCCAGGCGCTAGACTGAATTATGGGTTGAGTGCTTCTTTCAGGGATAGTAGAGCCGATTTAACATCAATACGTTTCTCCGGTATAGAGATACTATTCCAGATAGTATGTTTTTCCTTCCTGAACCAGGGGCAGGGGGCTATGTGCCAGAAATGGGGTGTGATAACCGAGTACCTGTCCAGATATTGCCTGCTGTAGTTTTTGCACTTGTTTCCAGTGGGTGTGGACGCTTCCCGGGTTGTCGAAATCGATTTCATGAAAAACGAGGTCAGATGACGAAAACCATTGGGGCAGGAGCTCGGTTCGGTCAATAATTTTGTTTAAGGTTTCATCAAATTTGGTATCTCCGGAAAAACCGAATGTTTTTCCTCCTGCTGAAAATTTCAGTCCGAGGGTGCCATATGGCAGGAAATGGTGGTTCCAGCGACTCTCTATCCGAATTGAACCTGTTTTGAATGGAGTTTTCGGTGAGAGAGGGATGAAATTTACTCTTCTGCTGAATTCCGGACAGAGTTGGCTGAACTGTTTCTTGAGCAGCCTGTGAATTGTTGCTGCTGTTATGAGGTTCAGGGGAGTTCCGATTTTTTCTGCCCGCTTGAGGCAGGCGGAAAATCCTTGTATATGATCCTCATGGTTATGGGTAATGATGATATGGGTAATGTCATCCCAGTGAATCCCATTGCGGGCAAGGACATGGGCGGGGTAGCCGCAGGGGTCTATCCAGATGACCTGTTTACCAAAACGGACAATGAAACTTGAGACTGTTCCGACAAACCCGTTGCCTGTACCAACAGCCATGATTTCAAGAGTCTCTCTTGCTGTCGAGTCTCGAGATACCTGGGCGAGAATTGATTCAACCTGATCATTTTCACTTACAACTGGTTTGAATTCCTGCCTGTCATAAAGGATCCGACCATGATCCGACAGAAGTATATTGTTCTGGTCAACAATAATTTTCAGTGAACCATTTTTATAGACAGGTGTGGCAACCTTTTTATTGAACCAGTTGCGGAGCCATTTTTTTCTGATAATGGAGATTCGTTTGGCATCAAAGAAAAAGGAAAAAGTGGCATTTAAATTTTGATACATCTGTGTCACGTCGTTTGCATGCCCCACATAGTGTTTGCGGATACCACCTTTAACTTGTGCCTGCCACAGGACAAATTCTTCACCCGTATGGTTATCGCCTGCCATAGATCCCTGCCACTCCGGGATAACAACAATTTCTTCTCGAAATCCATGCTGGTTGAGGAACTTCGAAATATCAGGCATACTGCCGATTCGAACTGTCCCCCTGGATGTGTTTACAAGATCAACCGACATGCCGCAATTTTCGATGCGATTGACGTTCTCTGTTATGGGAGCTATCCGGCTGTGGATCATTGTCTTGTTCCTCTCGTAAATGTAAATGTTTACATTGTGCTATATCTAATATGGATTCCGACTATTTTTCAAGCAATAATATCTTCTGGAATATTTTCCATACCTGCTGGTCGCTATTGTTTACTGCATATTCACTCTTATATATTATGTATTTAAGTAAATATTGAGTAAGAAACTGGTTGACATACTGCTACTTTATTGGGTACTGCTATGTAAACGTTTACAAAGGAATGTATGGCTACTATTCTTGATGTTGCAAAACTTGCCGGAGTCTCCACGGCTACTGTCTCCAGAGTTATCAACTCACCGGAGGCTGTACGGTTGAAGACCCGCGAGAAAGTCACCAATGCAATGAGAGTTTGTAATTACAAATACAACGCTCTGGCCCGGGGGTTTGCGACCAGACGTTCAAACACCATAGGTTTGATTATTCCGACCATTAATAATCAGGTATTTGCGGAATCCACCCGGGGTGTTCAAGATTATGCAGATCTGCATGAAACGCAAGTTCTTCTTGGCAATACATACTATCGGCATGGTCGGGAAGAAAGGTTGGTGAACACTTTCAGAGAGAGGCAGGTGGATGGTCTGATTATTACTACTACTGATCTTCGGGGTGCGGTTTTAAAAACGCTTGTTGACGAGGAAGTACCATTTGTCCTGTTGTACAGCACACTGAAAGGCGGGGAGATGACGGCAGTCGGGATTGATAATTATCAGGGTGGGTACCAGGCAACGGAACATCTGGTAAAGTTGGGTCATAAACGGATTGCAATGGTTGCAGGTAATTTTTCCGTATCTGATCGAAGTTTTCATCGCTGGCATGGATACAGGCAATGTCTCAATAATAACAATATCCCTTATGACCGTAGATTTCTGATTCAGACAGAATATTCACTGATTGGTGGCAGGCATTCAGTAACAACTCTGCTCTCCCTTCCGAAACCTCCCACCGCAATTTTCTGTTCAAATGATTATCTTGCTATTGGTACAATAAAAGGTGCCAGAGAACTTGGGTATAAGCTGCCCGATGACTTGTCGGTCGTCGGGTTCGATGATATTCGGATCGCGTCGTATATGGTTCCGGAACTGACAACCATTCGACAGCCTTCCTATGAAATGGGAAAACTTGGGGCGGAACTTCTACTGCAGCGTATTGAAAAAAAGGTGAAGCCGATCCAACTGATGCTGGAATCATCTCTGGTTGTAAGGAAATCCACTGCCATACCGCCGGGAGAGGCGCTGCCTGCAGATTGTTAAGCCCGGTTGCGGATAGAACCTGTTTAAACTGATTACTGTTATATGACCGCTGGTACCATCAAACCATGTTCCATTTACTCAAGGAGGAGATGTATGAAAAATGTAAGATCAGGAGTTCAATCGTTAAAGATACTGTTTTTGGGGGTGCTGTTGCTTTCTCTGTCATCCTTTGCTGCTGCAACGGAACTTACCATGTTCTATCCTGTGGCGGTGGGTGGGGCTTTGACAAAACTGGTGGATAGACTTGTTCAGGATTTTGAAGCGGAAAATCCTGATATTTCCGTAAAAGCCATTTATTCCGGTAATTACTCTGACACTATGACCAAAGCGATGACCGCACTTAAGGGTGGCAAACCTCCCCATCTTTCAGTGATTCTCTCCACTGAGATATTCACTCTTATCGACAACGATGCCATTTTACCTTTTGATGACCTGGTAACAACTGCTAAAGAAAAAAAGTGGCTGGACAGTTTCTATCCGGCTCTGATGGAAAACAGTCGTACCGGTAATAAAACCTGGTCCATTCCGTTTCAGCGCTCCACCATAGTCATGTACTATAATAAAGATGCTTTCCGAAAAGCCGGACTTGATCCTGAAGCTCCGCCCGCCACTTGGGATGAGTTAATTGCAATGGGCAGTAAGCTTGTTACAAAGAACAGTGCCGGCAAGGTAACGCAGTGGGGGCTGGAAATTCCTTCCACCGGTTATCCGTACTGGATGTTTGGTGCGTTGAGCAGGCAGAACGGTGAGGTTCTGATGAACGATGGAGGTACTGAAACTTACTTTGATCATCCCGGTGTTATCCAGGCCCTTGATTTCTGGAAAGATCTTGGAACAAAACATGGAATAATGCCAAAGGGAACGATTGAGTGGGGAACCCTGAGAACCGATTTCCTGGAACAGAAGACCGCAATCATGTGGCACAGTACCGGAAATCTCACCGCAGTTAAAAAGAATGCCAGCTTTGATTTTGGGGTGGCTATGCTGCCTGCAAAAAAAGAACGGGGAACACCAACCGGAGGCGGGAATTTTTATATATTCAAGCAGACAACTGCTGAAGAAAGAGCGGCTGCACTAAAATTTGTTGAATGGATGACCCAGCCGGAGCGTACCGCGCAGTGGAGCATAGGAACCGGTTATCTCGGCACGCGTGCAGATGCCTATAAGACCAAAGAACTGGAAGCTTATGTTAAAGATTTTCCACCGGCGGCAGTTGCCCGGGATCAGTTGAAATACGCTACAGCAGAGCTGTCCGTCCATGAGAATGGTAGAGTATATAAGACTCTTAACGATGCAATTCAATCAGCACTAACCGGAGCTAAAACTCCTGAAAAAGCGTTGAAGGATGCTCAAAAGCAGGCAGAACGCATTTTAAAACGTTACAGATAATAGATTTAGTAAAAAAGTCGGGGCGGGGCGATCACTGATCCCTCGTCCTGCACAAGAGGAATGTTTCTATGAAACTCCGGGAGATTGGGATAGGAAAAACAGTGGAGACCCTTGGTGCATGGATGCTGGGCGCACTCTGGCTCCTTCCCGTTGTATTTGCCTTCTGGAGTGCATTTCATCCTGCTGAATATTCAACAAGCTTTTCGCTGTTTGCTCCCCTGACCATAGATAACTTTGTCAGAGCCTGGTCGTATGCTCCGTTTCCCAGATATCTGCTTAATACTTTTATTCTCGTCACTTTGATTCTGGCGGCGCAGTTTATTCTATGTACTCTGGCTGCATATGGTTTTGCCAGGTTTGAGTTTTTTGGCAAAAATGTTGTTTTTGCCCTGGTTCTCCTGCAGCTTATGATAATGCCTGAAGTTTTGCTGGTGGAAAACTACCGCACCATCAGTAATCTCGGACTTCTGGACACTATTCCTGCAATCGGGCTGCCATATATGGCCAGTGCTTTTGGCATTTTTCTTTTGCGCCAGTCGTTTAAGACTATCCCTAAAGAACTGGTTGAGGCTGCCCAGGTGGAGGGACTGTCTGCTGTGGGGATTCTCTGGAGAGTCTATGTCCCCCTTGCCAGATCTACCTATATTGCCTATGGACTTGTATCCGTGAGCTACCACTGGAATAATTTCTTATGGCCACTGGTCATTACAAGTTCTGTCAACAGCCGGCCTCTTACTGTGGGACTGGCTATCTTTGGTGCACCGGAATCCGGAGTTGACTGGTCTATCATTACAGCTGCCACAGTCATGACCATGGCGCCCCTGTTGGTGGCCTTTATTCTGTTTCAGCGCCAGTTTGTTCAGTCCTTTATGCATTCGGGTATTAAGTAATGGCCACGTCGAAAATAATTCTTACTGATGTCTATAAAAGCTGGGGAAAGGCTGAGGCACTGGCCGATATTAATTTTGTATGCGGGGATGGAGAACTTCTCGTTTTGCTGGGCCCTTCGGGTTGCGGTAAATCTACCACTTTACGTCTTATTGCAGGGCTTGAGACACCGACATCGGGGAGCATCGAGATTGGAGGTCGGGATGTTTCCAATCTTCCACCGGTGAAGAGAAATATCTCTATGGTGTTTCAAAACTATGCCCTGTTTCCCCATTTGAACGTGGCGGAGAATATTCTTTTTGGGCTAAAGGCACGCAAAGTACCCAAAAAGGAGCGGCAGAAGCGTCTCAAGGACACGGCTGCTCTTCTTGGTCTGACTGAGTTTATGGATCGTAAACCCGCACAGTTGTCGGGGGGGCAGCGCCAGAGAATAGCTCTGGGCAGAGCTATTGTGGCTCAGGTCTCAGTCTGTCTCATGGATGAGCCACTTTCCAATCTGGATGCCAAACTTCGTCAGGAAATGCGCCAGGAGATACGATCTCTACAGCAACGCCTTAAAATGACAATGGTCTATGTGACCCACGATCAGGTTGAGGCGATGACTATTGCTGATAAAATTATCCTTATGAAAGATGGCAGAATTGAGCAGCATGGTACTCCGGAAGATCTCTATAACAGACCTGCCACCGCTTTCACAGGGAGTTTTATCGGTAATCCGCCTATGAATATCCTGACCTCTGATGGTCCGTTGAGTAAGAGTTTCCCGGATTCTTCATACTTTCTCGGGATCAGACCGGAAAATATTTCAATATCGAATACTTCAGGGATAGAGGGACAGGTGGTCGCCATTGAGTATCTTGGAGCTGATACCCTGATCGTCTGTCAGTGGGGAGAGCAATTGATCACTCTCACTGTCAAAGGTAAAACGGATGCTTTGGTGGGAGATTATCTTCGACTCAACTGGAGAGAGGAAAACATTCATCTGTTTAACCGTGATAGTGGTGTACGGGTCAGTAATCCAGCTGGAGGGACAGCCCGATGAAACCAACATTTCAACTTCGTTACTGGAACCAGATCAATGGATGGCTTCTTGTGCTGCCCGCCGTTTTTATGATCAGCCTGTTTACACATTATCCCATCGTCTCCAATCTGTTCCATAGCCTGTTCTCCATGGGGACCGCCACTCGACCAGAGATATTTATTGGTCTGGAAAACTATAAATACCTGCTGGATGATGATATCTTCTGGAAGGTTCTTAAAAATAACTTTATCTATTCTCTGTGTACTGTCCCTTTTAGTATTGGTATTGCTCTCTGCATGGCTCTGCTGATCAACCGAAATATCAGAGGTCGTTCCCTGGTACGTATGTCATTCTTTACCCCCACGGTTTTGCCCATGATTGCTGTTGCCAATATCTGGCTCTTCTTTTATACACCTGAATATGGGCTTTTTGATCAGATCTTCGGTTTTTTTGGTGGAGACAGTCATAACTGGCTCGGCAATCCGGACTCGGCTCTCTACTGTCTCATTGTTATGGTGATCTGGAAAGAATCCGGATTTTTCATGGTATTTTATCTGGCGGCTCTGCAGCAGCTGTCTCCCGAACTTAAAGAGGCCGGTCTTGTTGAAGGATCGGGGAGTTGGTATTACTTTCGTCGGGTGACCTTTCCACTGTTGATGCCGACTACACTGTTTGTGACGGTTAATGCCGTTGTTAATTCATTTAAGCTGGTGGATCATCTGGTTATCATGACCAAGGGTGGCCCGGATAACGCGACCTCTCTGTTGCTCTACTATATTTACGAGAATGCATTCAGTTTTTGGGATACGAGCTATGCGGCAACACTGACTGTTGTCCTGGTTTTAATCCTTGCGGCTATTACCATTTTCCAGTTTGCAGTTGTCGAAAAGCGGATCCATTACCAGTGATGAATAAAACCGGGAGACGGACTGTGATTACCAGTAAGACCGACATCATGTTGACTAAGAATGAATTCAGGGGAAGATTAGAAGGTGTAAAATGTATTCTGCTTGATCTGGATGGAACCCTGTATCAGGAAGACCATATTTTTGATTTCACCCTGGAATTTTTAGAAGGTCTTGATGCGTGCAGCATAAAAAAAATCTATTTAACAAATAATTCATCAAAGGGAAGGTCGGATTATTACAAAAAACTGACTGCTATGGGTATTTCACTGAACGAAGATGAAATATATTCCTCAGGCGATGCAACCCTGGATTATCTTAAGCGGTGTACTGACTGCAGGCGGGTTTTTCTGCTGGGAACACCTTCTCTGGAAGCTGCATTTACTGCTGCCGGTTTTACCTTGACCACGGATGCACAGTGTGTGGTAATGGGATATGATAAAACATTAACATATGAAAAAATTAATCAGGCGTACAAGTTAATCAAATCTGGGGCATCATTTATTGTAACTCATCCCGACACCCTCTGTCCCATCAGGAATGGTGGTTTTGATATCGATCTGGGTGCTTTGATGCAGCCGCTTATCTACGCCACCGGTGTTGCACCCGTTATAATTGGCAAGCCTCATGCTCCCATAATTGATGGATTGCTGGAAAAATTATCCAGTGAAAGCGGAGAGCAGTTTAACCTGCAGTCTCTGGCAATTATGGGAGATCGGTTGTATACGGATATTCGCACAGGAAAGGAGAATGATTTTCTCTCAATACTCGTCCTGACCGGCGAAGCCAGTCGGGATGACGTGGCAAGATCTGATGTAGTCCCGGATTTTATCCTCGAGAGAAATGTGGATTTATTGAACTATCTTCCAGATATCTGATCCCCCACAACACTTTCCAATTAATATTGTGAGTCCAGGCTGTTTGACTCTTCGTATTTAATCCTACCCCGAACAGATCGGAACTTTTTAAAATGGCTGGGTAATTACCTTTACGAAATTTTTTCTGCCGGAAAAACGTAGAAAAGCATTTCAATAGTATTGGAAAGACATGGCATTTTAATCTTGAATTGTTGACCAGACAGTAGTATCGATGTCCGGCAGTTTATGGGTCGATTTTTTTTGCAATTCAACAAAACGAAGGTAAACATGCTGGCCGTTATTTCTAATTGCTGGGCACTGTTATTTGGCATGGCATTGATCATGCTCGGAAACGGATTAGAGGCAACTCTTCTCGGTGTGCGG
>JAFDME010000125.1 GCA_019306075.1 Deltaproteobacteria bacterium
ATGACAATTTTCCCCATATCTTCGCCTTTAACACCGGCAAGTCCCTTTCGAACCTGCCTTTCAAGCACAGTGAAAGTCTTATCCCCCTCTCTCTCCTCGAGGGTCTCACCAATGCAGAGAATTGTCAAAAGATCAAAGAGAAGTGATCCCCGTACTCTCTTATTGACAAGCTCATCGCTCTCCATAAAAATCTGCCGGCGCTCGGAATGTCCGACAATTGCGGCCGCCCCACCAGCATCCTTTACCATCATCGGGGATATTTCACCGGTAAATGCGCCTTCTTTCTCCCAGCAGACATTCTGCGAACTGATAATAATGGGACTTCCCTTGATAACAATGGAGACCTCGTTCAGCATGTTGCATGGAGGTGCCAGAAGAACTTCCCTGTCTGTAAAATCGGAACATGCCCGGGCAATATCTACAGCAAGCTGACAGCCTTCAACCGTAGTCATATGCATCTTCCAGTTCCCCGCCATAAGTGCCTTTCTCATCAATTCACCTCCTGACAATCTCGTAAAAACTTCAAATTTCACATTAGCCCAAGGCCTCAACCCCAGGCAGGGACTTACCTTCCATCAGACGGAGAAACGCTCCCCCGCCAGTAGACATGTAAGAGATATTTTTTGATTCGCCAGCTTTTTTTACTGCTGCATTTGTATCTCCGCCACCGGTTATGGAAAGAGCATGGGAGGTGGCAACAACCTGGCAAAGCACCATCGTGCCCCGGGCAAAGGCATCCATTTCAAAGGCACCCATGGGTCCGTTCCATACTATAGTGCGGGCATCATCAAGCGCCTCTTTAAACAAAATCGTCGACGCCGGACCAATATCAAGTGCCATCCAGCCCGCGGGTATATCCCGATAGGTGACATTTTTAACCACCGCATCAGCACTAAATCTGTCCGCTGCCACAAAGTCCACAGGAAGATAAAGTTTGACACCTTTCCGGTCAGCGGTATCGATCAGCTCTCTGGCAGTCTCAAGGAGATCATCCTCAACCAGGGAATCACCCATATCTATGCCCATACTTTTCAAAAAAGTATTTGCCATCGCGCCACCAATAACCAGCCGGTCAACTCTGTCCAGCATGTTTTTAAGCGCGCCAAGCTTTGATGATACCTTGGCACCTCCGACCAGCGCCACCAGAGGCCGGACAGGTTCATCCATCGCTTTATGAAAATAGTCCATTTCAGTCTCCAGCAGAAAACCGGCACCTTTTTCCGCTACTCTCCCGGCGACTCCCACGACTGAGGCATGAGCCCTGTGTGATACCGCGAATGCGTCGTTTATGTAAACATCGGCAAGAATGGCCAATCGCTCCGCAAACAGTGGATCATTTTCCGTCTCTTCTCTATGAAACCGCAGGTTTTCCAGCAGAACCACCTCCCCTGCCTTCATGCTGTTCACCACTGCTTCAGTTTCCTTCCCGATACAGTCCGGGGCGAGTTTCACCTCACATCCGATAAGCTCCTGCAGATGACTGGCCACCGGAGCAAGGCTATAGGCCTCAACCCGCTGTCCCTTTGGCCGCCCGAGATGAGAACAGAGAACAAGTTTACCTTTATTTTCAATCACATACTTGATTGTGGGCAGAGCCATACGCATACGGATGTCATCGGTGATAACAGAGTGCGTGTCCATGGGCACATTAAAGTCAACCCTGACCAGCACCTTTTTTCCCTGCAGGTTAAGATCTCTTATTGTATTCATTGCTTGTCCGCCTGTCCATCTGTGCTCTCCCAGCAACACTGCCGGGAGAGCATTTTCTTCATCACCAGAGCAAAAACAGCAGCAAAATCAGCCCGTAACAGATTCCTGATATCCCATAGTATCAGAGCATTTCACCGGCAACCTTTGCCGTCAGATCACCAAGCATGTTGGTATAGCTGGCCAGTTCATTGTCATACCAGCCATAAACAACAGCCTGAGTCACAGGAACATTAAAAACAGGGTCAGTGCCCGGCACCAGACATTCCGCCTTAATCTGCTCAAGGTTGACCTGGATGGAAGCGGTGCGGGTATGGGTTTCAGACCCTTCTATTACTGCCGCAGCAGCGGGAGCTCCGATAATATCTGATGAAACATTATGCTTTTCAGTGTATTTCAGATAGGAGTTATTCCCCGCGTACTCTTCGTAGATACTATTTATAACTCCTCTCTTAACCGGGTTATCAATCTCGTCCTGCAGATTCAAAACCAGGATAATGAGAGAACCTGTGGAAGTTGGAATGCGTACAGATTCAGCCATAAATCCAATCGTTGCCATTTCCGGAATAACAAGAGCAAGCGCTTTTGCTGCACCGGTTGTTGTGAGAATGATATTATTGAGAATTGACCGGTTTTTTCTGAGATCTACAGCTCCCGCTTTAGGGAGTCTATCGAGAACCTGCTGACTTCCAGTGGCAGCGTGAACAGTGACCATGGATGCACTGAGAATCCTGTCCGCTCCAATTTTCTCCATAAGCGGCTTGATCATGTATGAGAGACATGTTGTAGTGCACGATGCGGCTGAAATCAGGGAGTGCTGACTCGGATCATACATTTCATCATTGATCCCCATTACCGTGGTAATGGCATCTTCAGGCATATCCAGGCCTTTCGACTTAATTTTGAACGGAGCGGAGAGAATCACCTTATCGGCCCCGGCCTGCATATGTCCCCGCAGGGCTCCACTTCCACCATAGGAATCCGCAGTGGGATCGGTAAAGCTGCCGGTTGTGTCAACCACAAGATTAACATCATTTTCCTGCCAGGCGATATCTTTGGGATTTCGCGCCGTACGTAAGACAGTTACCGGCACACCGTCTACTACCATTGAACCATCTTCCTCGTTCAACTCCTCGATCACCCGGGGACATTTATGGCCATACAGGTAGCTGCCCAGCCGTCCGTATGTTGAGTCTCTGTCAAGCATTGATGCGAGATCATCCAGCCCGCAGCCGACCTCTCTACCTATATTGACAACAATGCCGGAAAAATATTTTCTCGAGACATGATGCCAGAGGGACAGCTTTCCGATTCGACCTAAACCATTAATACCTAATTTCATAGCAATGCTTCTCCTTTATCTGTAGAATGGCATGCTCCGGCAGGCCCCTGAACGTATTATCCAATACATTTTTATGGACCTGCACTGTTATGTTGTCGTCGAACAGATACAACAACCTTTTATGTAGCACTAACCTGCCTGATCTGCAATATGTAACTGGTGCCTGTCCATAAATGGCCTTTTTACCCTAACTATTTGTTGCTCTCAAAATTTAATCCTTAACATATCGTATATATGCCTGCGGTTAAATTTATCGAGCGCCTTCACTTAGAGTAAAAAATCTCATCTATGGACAGGCACTAACTGACTGAAAAAATAACCAGAGGTACCCACTGAACCCATGCATTTTGACCCGCCGCTTATCCATGGCTCTCTCATTAAACGATACAAGAGATTTCTCGCAGATGTCAAGCTGGACAACGATGAAATCATCACCGCCCACTGCCCCAACACGGGCACGATGCTCTCCTGTTCATCCCCGGGCAGTGATGTCTGTCTTTCCACTTCCGACAATCCCGGGAGAAAATATCCCCACACCCTTGAAATGGTACGGGATAATGGTACATGGGTCGGTGTCAACACCTCCCGCACAAATAAACTCGTCATTGAGGCGATCAAAAAGGGTCGGATCCCGGAGTTCTCAGAAACGGACAGCATCAGAGCGGAGGTAAAGACATCGCCGAAAAGCCGCCTTGATCTCCGCCTCAGCCAGCGCGGGCAGGAGACCTACGTGGAGATAAAGAACTGCTCCCTGGCAATTGACGGCTGCGCCATGTTCCCTGACGCTGTGACAGTAAGGGGGACTAAACATCTTGGTGAACTGATCAGGCTGAAAGAGGAAGGCTGTAACAGCTGCATTTTTTTTCTTGTGCAGAGGATGGACGCAGACAGATTCACCCCGGCTGCCTATATAGATAAGGTTTACGCAGAAACAATTAAACAGGCAGAAAAGACGGGAGTTACTGTTCTCGTTTATCAGGCGGAAGTAAGCCCGACAGGTATAGAAGTCGTGCGGTCACTACCTTACAGTCTTTAACAAGTGGTTGATTGCCTGGAGTTTGTCCGAAAGCCGTCTTCTCTTTCCTGTGAACGGCGCCCCCCAGGCAGACTGTCAGTCAATCAAATGAGCGATCCGTGTCCATCGTATTGAGGAGAAACGATCAAGAGAGAGAAGAGGCTTTTTAATATCCCAGGACCAGTAAAGTATAAAGGCCTTGCCCAAAATATCTCTTTGATCCACAAAGCCCCAGAAACGACTGTCGTAACTGTTATCCCGATTATCCCCCATAACAAAAATACGGTCTTCAGGAACCAGAATCGGCCCAAGATTGTCCCTGGGGCTCGCCTTGGCGTCCAGTATTGCAGCAGATGTTATGTGGGCATGGGAATCCTTAACCTGTTTCCCGTTGACGAAGACCTTTTTATTTTTGATCTCCACAGTATCACCGGGAGTACCAACCACCCGTTTTATGTAATCAACAGAACGATCCTTTGGAAACCGGAAAACAACTACATCCCCACGAGACACATCCTTAAAGGGAATAAGCAAGGTGCCGTTAAACGGAAGTTTAACTCCATATAGAAATTTATTCACCAGCAGATGATCACCTATCTGCAATGTGGGCAACATGGAACCTGAAGGTATTTTAAAAGCCTGGATGACAAATGTTCGAATAAACAGAGCAAGAATGACTGCAATTACTATTGCCTCGAAATACTCTCTGAAAACGGACTTCTTTCTTCCTGCTATAGACAAAACCCTACCTCATATTCGTGATTTTAATGTTAAATACCTAACCGGCATTTTCTCATAATTAAACACTCCAGAATAAATCGACAAAATGAACCGGAACAAATCACGTCATTGCAGCCGACATGCTTATTTCCGGCTACCCGAACAAATTACCCTGGTAGTGAGATATCTTTTTCAGAACTGTAACCATACAGCTCAACGCGTCAAAACTACATGAAATCAACGAAACTTTCAACAAAGTAACAAAAATAAATACAGTCGACAGAAAACACAGCAAACCAGAAAGGTATAAATATTTATACACCGGGCACCAGGAGGTATAAATATTTATACACCACATAAAGAACAATCACGTACTAAACCAACAACATATTGTGGTGATCCGCTCAAGTCAATAATTTAAGCACTAAGTTAAACAGTCAGACAATAATCATTTTTCTCGTTTTACACTTCTCTTTTCCTTGACAAAACATATTTTTTGTGAACTAATAGACCTTATGTATACGAAAAATCAGCACTTTTATTATTTCCTTTTTCGATATTTAATCATCAAACACAACTTATACTTATCATGAGCCTGCCGTTTATTTCTAAAAATGACCTGGTCGCTGGCATAGATATCGGGTCTCATGCCGTCAAAGTATGTCAACTCAAACGATCCGGGAACGGATACTCCATCGTGGCACTCGGAAGTGCTGTTCTACCGGAAGGTGCGGTGGACGATGGCAGCCTCAATGACCCTGAAATAGTCGGTGAAGTAATTTCAAATTTATTCCGCAATCTGAAGTTAAGTAATAAAAAAATCGGTTTCTCCATTTCCGGTTATTCTGTAATTGTTAAAAAAGTCAACCTTGAGTCCATGCCTGACGCCAAGCTCGAGGAACACATCATGGAAGAGGCGGAACAGTATATCCCTTTTGACATTGAAGATGTGTATCTTGATTTTCAGGATCTCAAAACCGGCACCGAAGGTGGTGAGAGAACTGACGTAATGCTGGTTGCCGCCAAAAAAGAAATTGTCGACGACTACCTTGAAATGTTGGAGGGACTCAATCTCAAACCGGTTATTGTCGATGTGGACGGTTTTGCCCTGGAAAACACCTACGAATACAACTACCAGAAGACTCAGAACGTTGGCCTGATAGATATTGGTGCATCAAAAATGAACATCAATATCCTCTCAAACGGTACTTCTGTTGTAGCCAGAGATATTATCGTCGGTAGCAGGCAGTTGACAGAACAGATCCAGAATGCTTTTGATCTCGACTTTGAGGAAGCTGAAGGACTGAAACTTGGCAGTCTGCCAGCTGGAGACAAGCAGCAGGAAATTGCGGAAATTTTTACTACCACATGCACGCAGTGGGTGCTGGAAATTAAAAAGGCAATAGACCTTTACCACTCCAACCATGAAGATCAGCCACTAACAAAACTGGTCTTAAGCGGGGGTGGAGCAAAAGTTAACGGACTAGCAGATTTCCTGGCACGCGAGACAGAACTCCCGGTTGAACTTTTCAACCCATTTATCAATCTGCGGTCAAAAAAGAAAAAAATTGATGCTGATTATCTCGACAGTGTGGCGCCGGAAATGGCAATTGCGACCGGCATAGCTTTACGGTCATCAAACATCTAACTATGGCAAATTGCCACAGATTTTAAAATGCTTAAAATCAATCTTCTTCCAATCAGGCAGCTTAAAAAAAGAGCAAAGGCAAAAAAACAGCTTTTCTCCATCTTCTTTCTGTTCTTACTTGTTTTGGCCATGCTTGGAGCAGTTGGGTTCCTGCAAACACAAAACATTAATACACTGCAGAAACGACTTGTCAGCCTCAACAAGGAGAAGGATTCATACTCTGCCACCCTGAAGCGTATAGATGAATTGAAAAAAGCAAGGGCTGAGCTTGAACGAAGGACAAACGTCATAGACAAACTGAAGGCTGAATCATCTCTGACCGTCAGAGTTATTGATGAAGTTGCCAACAGAGTCGACAACAAACGAATATGGTTGCAGTCACTCAATCAGCAGAACTCGTCCCTCAGACTGACAGGCATAGCGCTTGACAATCAGACCGTTGCTCAGTTCATGGACAGTCTGAAAGCATCACCTTTTATCACCAGTGTCACTTTAACAAATTCTTCGCTGAAAATTGTCTCGGGCCGAAATCTCAAAGCCTTTTCAATTAATTGCTCTGTGGCCCAGCCTAAAGCACCGAAAACAGAAACTGTTGCAGCTAAATAATTTGCATTTACATCAACTTATCACACCACTGACGGTATGAAGAAAAGTAACGGAAAACTAACAACCTTTATCGACGAACGATATATTCCGATGCGTTCAAAAGTAAAGGTGGCCATTGTGTTTCTCCTTGTTTTAATTCCGGTGGTTATATTTTATTTTACCTTCTACCAGCCCAATGCCAAAAAAACACACAGCCTTGAAACCCAGATAACTTCTGTGCAGAAAAAACTCAGGGAAGTAAAAGCTAAAGCTGCCAACCTTGCCAGATTTGAAGAAGAACTCAAGGTTGCGCAAACAGAATTTTACGAAAAAGCAGCCCTGCTCCCTAATGAAAAAGAGATCCCGCAGCTCCTTAAAGACATTTCAAGCCTTGGCCGTACTGCTGGTCTGGATTTCCTGACATTCAAGCCACTTGCTGACGTTCCAAAGGATTTTTATTCGGAAATCCCCATATCAATAAATGTCCGTGGCCCCTACCATAATATGGGTTTCTTCTTTGATCAGGTCAGTAAGCTCGAAAGAATTGTAACTGTATCGAACGTCAAAATGAGCTCCCCTAAAAAAGAAGCCGGAGAAATGGTTCTTAAATCTGATTGCAGATTGGTCACGTATCGCTTCACGGATAAACCACTCCCAAAGCCGAAAAAAAAGTGAACTCATGACTCAATTTACTCTATCAGACACTGCCAGGACATCACTTTTGACTATCAAACAGATGTCTCTCTCCTGCTGCACGATACTCATTGCTCTTCTTTTTTTTATGACACCAAACTCCATTGCTGCCGGCAGCGAGACAGCTCCGCAGTTGTCAGATTCTCCAGAAGAAATGAAACCGTTCCAATATCAGCTTGAAGACAGGGCAGATCCTTTCGTACCTTTTATTACCGCAAAATCGAAGGAAAGTTCTGTAAACATGAATGAGATAGTTGAGAAGAAGGCCACTCTCACTGGAATGCAGCTTTTTGAGCCGGGCCAGCTCACCCTGGTCGCACTTCTAAAAGCCGGCACAGATGACATAGCTATGGTTCAGGATTTTACCGGAAAAGGTTACATGTTGAGAGAAGGTGTCAAGATTGGGAGAAGAGGTGTTGTAAAAGATATTACGTCAAACAGAGTAATTATAGAAGAGACTGCAGAAACCCGGGCAGGAAAAAAAATTATCACTGAGGTTGTGATGTTATTAAAGAAAGAGGGAGAAAAGTAAAAAATGCATAGAGAGCCAGCCAAATATTCTGTGGCCATTATTTTCGCATTTTGGATTTTGTCCACAATAGTTTTCAGTACTGCGAAGGCCCAGGACAGTGTTACATACCAGATAAATGACATCCGCACTGCGCTGTCCAATAACGCAATCAGCTACACTATTTTGGGAGCCTCAGCTCCAGCTTACACGGTTTCTGAACGATTTTCACCATTTAGAGCCGTTATCGACATTGCTGGTGGTGTCTTTGCAGACAGTGTCTCTCAGCCAGCCAAAATGCTGCCGGCGAATGATTTTTCCACACTGTCCTTATCAGAGATGAAAGATCAGGAACCTGCCATACTGCGGTTTGAATTCGTCATCAATGAAAGCCACGGTTACTCTGTCACCAGAAAGGGGAACAACCTTAAAGTTAAAATAACACCGGCAGCTGATAAAACATCAGCTTCTGGCCTGGCACCTCAAAAAAAAGGTCTCCACGGATTCCAGGTTGCCACAACACCGAACACCACCACAATACTTATTGCCTCCGACTCGGCAATAGAGAATTATACTGTAGACAAGGTATCCGGCAGCAGCAACCGTCATCCAAGAATGTTTATAGATATAGCAGATGTAGATATCAGCGAACTGGTCAGAGAAAAACATATCGGCACTTCTGTTGAGAAGATTAGAGTAGCACCGAAAGGGAACGGCGCAAGAATCGTTTTTGATTCCAAATCAGATAAGCTTTTTCGGTATACCGTCGCACCCTCACCCCAGGGGCTTTCCGTGGTCATAGACGAGAGCGCCGGGA
>JAFDME010000126.1 GCA_019306075.1 Deltaproteobacteria bacterium
ACCAAAATTTGATCCGACCAACCCCCGGGCCGAATCTGAAAACCCGACCACAGCTGCACCTGCACCATCTCCAAAGAGGATACAGGTGTTTCTATCTTTCCAGTTCATACGGGAGGACAACGTCTCTACCCCTATTACCAGGATTTTTTTTGATCGATCGGCCTGGATATATTTATCGGCAAGATCCAGAGAGTAAAGAAAACCTGAACATGCAGCATTGACATCATAGGCAAAAGCATTCCTTGCACCAATTTCTTTCTGTACAAGACAGGCGCAGGAAGGCATCAGCATATGTGAACTGATCGTGGCCAGCAGAATAGTATCAATCTCGTCCGGCCTTATCCCTGCTGAATCGAGTGCAGCCTGAGATGCTGCAGCAGCGAGCTGAAATGCCTTCTCTCCTTTTCCCCCGATATGGCGGGATTCAATCCCGGTCCTGCTGCGTATCCACTCATCATCGGTATCGACAATTGATTCAAGTTCTACGTTGGTAAGAATTCTTTTCGGCAGGCAGGATCCCGTTCCCAGTACAACAGTTCCCATTTATGCCTCCACCTGTGCTTCACTTTTTTCCGTACTTAAACTCCGCATAATATCCTGATTTATATTGAACTCCACCATTTTTGAAGCTCCGATAATAGCATTTTTTATTGCGTGAGAACTGGATTTCCCGTGACATATAAGCCCTGTTCCGTCAATACCAAGGAGGGGAGCTCCTCCATACTCTGCATAATCGACACGCTTTTTAAAGGCCTTAAAAGCTGGGCGTGCGAGCAAATACCCCAATTTTGCCGGGAGCGATTTGACGATCTCATCCTTTAGCATCTTCATCAGCGCATCAGCCAGTCCTTCACTGATTTTCAAGCATACATTTCCAATAAAACCATCGCACACGATGACATCAACATCACCCTGAAAAACATCCCGTCCCTCAACATTTCCAATAAAATTCAAAGAACTGTTTTCCAGTAAAGGAAATGCTTCTTTTACCAGGCTGTTGCCTTTACCTGATTCTTCACCAATAGACAGCAGCCCTACAGTGGGTCTGGGGATATCGCGAACACGGGAGTAAGCAGAAGCCATAACAGCAAATTGAAGGAGGTGCTGGGGCCGGCAGTCAACATTGGCCCCAATATCCATCAGTATTACAGGCTTCCTTTTGGTCGGCAGAAGTGAAGCAATACCGGGACGTGACACCCCCTTAAGACGCCCAAGTTTCCGTATCCCGGCTGCCATAGTCGCCCCGGAATTCCCGGCACTCACCACCGCATCAACCTCACCCCGCCGGATAAGATCAAAAGCCACCAGCACCGATGCATCCTTCTTCCTGCGAATTGCATTCACAGGATTTTCATCCATCTCTATAACCTGAGAAGCGTGAACTATGGAAACAGCATCCCTTAAATCCGAAGATGGAGCAAGCCTTTCAAGCTGCTCCTGCAGAAGAACTTCATCTCCCACAATGGTCACCCTGAGATCTGCCTCTCTGGTCGCAAGCAAGGCTCCGGCAATCAGTTCCTCCGGTCCATTGTCTCCGGCCATGGCGTCCAAGGCTACCCTCACCCCACTCTCCTATTCAATATCAGTATCAAAACTGAAAACAGTCCGCCCCTTATATTTTCCACAACTTCCACACAGCCGGTGCGGTTCTTTAGGTTCACCGCACTCTCCGCAAACAGAAATCCCTGGTGCAGTCAAAGCATCATGGGATCTTCTTTTTCGTGTACGCGACCGCGAATGTCTTCTTTTTGGTAAAGCCATTTTATCCTCCATTCAGGTATGTAACATACCATTTCACAAACAAATTTAAGTAATAGTACTACTGAAAACAGTATCTTCTTTTTTCGAGAAAGAATTTCACAAAAGTACTTATCCCGTTTATCGAGGTTATAATTATCAGACAACAGACGGAGAATCCTCCAGTAGTTTTCTGCAACAACAGTCCCGAATATCTCACACCAACGTTTATTCCGGTAAGAAACCGAGGCAAAAAAGAGAAAAAGTAACCAATTTAGAGAATAATCGCCAGAAAAAAATACAATCTAAAAAAAATCAGCCTATCTGTCTGCGGAAATTCCACGCTTTCAACACTTACACTCAACAGAAAAATCCATGGAACAGTCCTCTACAATCACCCTGCTCGGGTGATTTGTCAACCTACCCGCTCTCTTCTGTTTTATCGCTATCAAAGTACATGTGAGAGACGTTCTGCACTCTTCTCCAGACGCAGGGAGGTCTTTCCCAGTAACAGCTCAAGCAGCTTCACAGCCAGCAGAGGATCATCTTTTTTAATATCAGCAAATGACTGATATGAGAGAGAGAGCAATGTTGTCTTTTTTGCCGCCAGCAGGGTGGCACCATGTTTTTTAACACCAGCCAATGCCCTTTCCCCTACCGGTGCACCCGGATCCAGCAGCGCAACAGCCTGAGTTCTGTCACCAAAACCGGTTCTCTTCTGTACAGCGAGCCGCCCCTGCACCACAAAAAAGAGGCTATCTCCGTTTTCTCCGGAAGAAAACAGAATATCCCCCTCATTCAAACCTGTTTTCTTCATTGAGGACAACAGCATATTCACATCCGGTTCGCTGAAACCGGGAAAGAGAAGCTCGTGCAATTTCTCACTATATTCAACCATGGCAGGGATATCAGTTCTTCGTTTTTATAAAAGATCTGTTCTTTTCTTCCAGTACTTTTACCAATCCTTCATACTTTTCTTTTCTCAAAATCGATTTAAACTGCTGCTGGTAGTTTCTGATAAGACTGATTCCTTCAATATTAATGTCATACACCATCCAGTTCCCGCCCCTTTCTCTCATAATATAATGTACAGGCAGCAGGTTACCGTTATTCTCCACCACCGTCGTCACCTGAGCTCTGCTGCCTTTTATCTTCTCTGCCTCAAATTCGGTGGTTTGCCCGGAATATCCCTCCAGCTTACCTATATATACATTTTCAAGAAGCTTGGTCAGGAGAGTGGTAAAATACTCTTTCTGCTCATCATTGATCGTTCTCCACGTCTTGCCAAGAACCCGCTTTGACATCTCCCTGAAATCAAAACCCTCCTTAACCTTCGACATGATTTTCCCGCGTCTCTCCTGAAGATGCTTATCCCCTTTCAGATCCGAATCAGAGAGTATATCCATCACCCCGTCCAAAACGGGTTTAAGAGTTGCAGTCGGTCCCTCTCCGGCGATAATCCCCCGGGAATGCAACAGCAGAGACATAACTATAAAAAGAAATACACTCTTTTTCATTTTTACTCCTTTTCCAGGCAACACCCATGAAAAAATTTCATCATGCTGCCGCAACCGAGCCGTCATGGCGATAACAAGATCTACTTGGCACTGCCAAAAGCAAACTTACTGATCAATGATTCAATGTCCAGTGAAGATTCGGTATCTGACAGAACCTGGCCCGGCTTGAAAAACTCCTCATCTCCCCCCAGACTCAACTGAATATATTTATCACCTATAATGCCCTGGGATTTTACTGAAGCCATGGAATCAACCGGAACCTTCAGATTATTTTTCAGTTTTAATGCAAGAACGGCAACCTCATCGTCACCAAGTGTAACTGCCGAAACAGAACCGACAACCACACCAGCCACCTGTACCGATGCACCTTTTTTTACACCTGCAACATTATCAAATTCGGCATTGATAATATATGTGGACCCCTTCGTTAAAAAGGACACTTCTCCAAGCTGAAGGGCGAGATATCCGAAAGCACAAAAACCGGCTATCATAAAAAGGCCAACCATCATTTCAAGAATATTATTTTTCATATCAATATTATACCCATGGAAATTTCACACACACCTTAATTTCAACTGAAAATACTGCTTTTACCAGATACCTGAAAATCTTACCGACCTACAGGATTTCTATTTTCCACAAGGTGGCTTTGATAAATATCTCCCATGGTCATCTTGACAAACTGCCGGATATGCGGTTTCTCTGACCATTGGATCTCTTCCGGACTGTTGAACACATCCATTTTGCCGCTGTCCAAAATAATCACCCTGTCTGCAAGATTGAATATTTTAGGTATGTCATGGCTCACGATAACAGAAGTAAATCCAAATTCAGCCTGTGTTTTTGCAAAAAGCTGATAAATTTCCCGGGTCATTACGGGATCAAGCCCCGTTGTAGGCTCATCGAAAAGCATAATCGCAGGTTTCAGTTGCATAGCTCTTGCCAGACCGACCCTTTTCTTCATCCCCCCGCTCAGTTGAGCCGGATATTTTTCCTCATGACCACTCAATTCAAACTGTGACAGAGCAGCGTGCACCCTGCTGCTGATTTCCTCCTCTGTTTTTTTTGTTCTCTCTCTCAGCGGCAGGGCAACATTCTCAAAAACCGTAAGTGAATCAAAAAGAGCTGAACCCTGAAAAAGAACACCAAACCGGGTACGCAGATCCTCCAGAGCCGCACCTCGTGCTCTGGTAACATCATTTCCCTGCACCAGCACCTTGCCGGACTCAGCCTTCATAAGACCCAGAACAATCTTCAGAGTAACACTTTTGCCCGACCCGCTTCCACCGGCTATCACTGTTGTTTTTCCTGCAGGAATGGAAAAACTGACCCTGTCGAGAACAGTTTGTACAGTACCGTCTTTTTTGGCAAAGCTTTTGATTACATCTGTGAATTCAATAGCAGAAGTCATCATATTCCGTTATCAGAGAAACACTGCGGTAAGAAGATAGTCAAAAATAAGAACAGAAATCGAGGAGAGCACAACCGCCTGAGTTGTTACACGACTGACACTCTCAGCGCCAAACCCTGCACCTCGAATCTCCCTGACAAAGTACCCCCTTCCTGTACTGATCCACACAACAAGCAGAGCAAATACAAACGATTTTATAATACCGAGCTGAATATCATGATTCGTCACGCTGGATCTCATCCCCTCCATATAACTTCCAGGATTTACATCCATCAGGCTTACCCCGGCAACATACCCGCCGGCAATACCGACGACATCAAAAATAACGGTCAGAAGGGGGACGGAGATAAGGGCTGCAAGGAATTTTGGTGTTATGAGATAACGGAAAGGATCAACAGCCATACAATCAAGAGCATCAATCTGTTCAGAGATGCGCATAATGCCTAGTTCAGCACACATGGCAGAACCCGCCCTTCCAGCAACCATCAGAGCAGTTAAAACGGGTCCAAGCTCCATTATAAGAGTGAGGGAAACAGCGGAACCAAGCATCCCTTCTGCACCGAATTTATTGAGAGAATAGTATCCCTGAAGACCGAGAACCATACCTGTGGATGCAGCAGTGAAAAAAATCACCGCAAGAGAGCCGACACCGATAAAATTAATCTGCCGGAGTAACTCTTTAAATCTGAACGGTGAACGAAAGATTCCTCGAAAAGCCTGGAAGAGGAACAATGTCATCTTTCCAAGGTCACTTAAAATATAGAGTCCGGTATTACCCAGATTGGCAATTGGATTACTTTTCATCAATTTCGAGTCAATATTGCAGGCTTTGCTCTTCAAGTATTCAAGTCAATAATTAAAAACCGGTGTCGGGCTAAAGTATAGTCACCGGAGTTATAAGTCAAGATAAGGTTGGCATTAACCCTCCAGGAGCTCCGCCTCATTTTTTCCTTGGATCATACGTATCCCGCAGTGCCTCCCCTATAAAAATCAGCAGGACCAGGGTCAGGACAAGTATTGAAAACGAGGAGAGGGAAAGCCACCAGGCATCTATATTTGCCTTGCCCTGAGCGAGAAGTTCTCCCAGGCTTGGAGTTGAAGGCGGTACGCCCAGACCAAGAAAATCGAGACTGGTCAAAGCGAGAATAGCAGCCGATACACGGAAGGGCAAAAAGGTGATAACGGGCGTCATACTGTTTGGCAGCAAATGACGCCACATAATGGTTATACTTCCCACTCCAAGGGCCCTGGCGGCCTTCACGTATTCCATATTCCGCCCTCTCAGAAACTCGGCCCGAACATAATCTGACAATCCCATCCAGCTGAACAGGGAAAGCAATAGAAACAGTAAAAGCACGCTTGGTTGGAAAATAGAGGCAAAAATAATCAGCAGGTACAGTTCGGGCATGGCCCCCCATATTTCAATAAAACGCTGAAACATCAGATCAACACGTCCTCCCGAAAAACCCTGAATCGCTCCGGCGATAATACCCGCAACTGTACCCATTGCAGTCAATGCCAGGCCAAAGAGAACACTCAACCTGAAACCGTAAACTATCCTCGCCAGTACATCTCTGCCCCTGTCGTCGGTACCGAGGAGATTATCAGCTGTAGGAGGTGAAGGTACAGGACCATCTATGTCAAAATTAATGGAGTTATAATTGTGTCTGACGGGTGGAAAGAATGCATAATTTCCTTTCTCTTCCATACGTTCCTGGAAAAGAGGGTCTTTATAATCAGTCTCTGTCTCAAAATCACCGCCGAAAGTGGTTTCCGAGTAAAATTTCATTACCGGGAAAAAATAGTGGTCATCATATTTCACAAGAAGGGGCACATCATTACAAATCAGTTCTGCAAACATACTCACGGTAAAAATTGTGAGAAATATCCACAGGCTGTAATAACCTCGCCTGTTCCTTTTAAACCTGTTCCAGCTCCTCTGCCTACGGCGAAATCGGGCTCCTGGCTGACCTTTTTCAGACGTCATGCGGATTCACCCCTCTGCGGCTTCAAAACTGATTCGGGGGTCAACCATAACATAACTCAGGTCAGATAACAGACGGGAAAAAAGACCGATCAGAGTGAAAAAATAGAGCGTCCCGAGGACAACCGGGTAATCGCGATTGAGAACCGATTCATATGCCAGCAACCCCATCCCTTCAAGGGAAAAAATAGTTTCAATGAGAAGACTGCCGGTAAAAAACGAGGCTATGAAAAATCCCGGAAATCCGGTGATTATGGGAATTATGGCATTTTTAAAAATATGACCGTAGAGCACTCTGGACTCGGACAATCCTTTTGCTCTTGCAGTGACGACATACTGTTTACGAATTTCCTCAAGAAAAGAGTTCTTCGTCAACATTGTCATTACCGCCAGGCTGCCTATGGAACTGGCAGTAACAGGTAAAACCATATGCCACAGATAATCAAGAATTTTTCCTGTAAAACTCAACCCGGCCCAGTTGTCTGAAACCAGACCACGAAGTGGGAAAACCGACCAGAAACTTCCCCCCCCAAACAAGACGATCAGAATTACTCCGAGAACAAATCCGGGGATCGCATATCCCACTAAAATTATAGTTGAACTGACAATATCAAAGCGGGAACCGGCGACCACTGCTTTTTTAATACCGAGAGGAATACAGACCCCGTAAACAATAAGAAAACTCCACAGACCGAGGGACATGGATACCGGCATCCGGGAAATAACAAGCTCTACAACACTTTTATGATAATAGTAGGATTCACCAAAATCAAACACCAGGTAATGTTTCATCATAGTGATGAATCTCTCAGCCGGGGGTTTATCAAAGCCATACAATTTTTTCAGCTCCTCTAATTTTTCCCCCTCAAGTCCGGAATCCCCACGATAGAGCCTGGATCCACCACTGCTGACTTCCCCTCCGTCATGGCCATACCCTTCAATTTCCGCCATCATTTTTTCCACCGGACCGCCGGGGACAAACTGGGTAATGATAAAAGTGACAAGCATCACACCGAACAGTGTCGGTACCATTAATAGAATCCGTTTTATTATATAAAAAAACATCTCCCCTCAAGCGGTTAAAAATGATGGCGTCGTAAAAAGTCCAATCTGTCGCCACACCACAATCATCGACACGGCCGGAATGTGGCAAAAGAATTTCAGCTTTTATGAAAATAAAGCATTAAATATCACAACCAGACACGATAAAAGAAGAATAATTCTTGTATTTTTCCTGCCATTGTGTCTTGTTGTTTTTGATGGTCAGCTGAATACTCGCCTCTCTTTATAAAAAAATCATATGCTACTCCGAAAGAGAGGATGTTGGAAGGATGTTGCCACATCAATCTATTTTTTTTACTATCTGAAATTTTACAATCTGAAACAGGCATGAAAAATATCTCCACTCTTATCCAGAACAAAACAGACTTAAGAGCTCTGGTCCAGGAGGCAAGGCAGACGGATGCCGTGGCCCTGGACACCGAATTTGTCTGGGAACGCACATACTACCCTCAGCTGGGTCTCATCCAGATGGCTCTCTCCGATGAAGATTGTTTTTTAATTGATCCTTGCTCTATTGAAGATCTCAGCCCCTTAGGCGAACTCCTTGCCGACAGAAGTATTATTAAAATCCTCCACGATGCCCCCCAGGATCTTATCATACTGCGGAGGGCGACAGGTGCAACTCCTCAGAACATCTTCGATACCCGTCTCGCTGCCGGTTTCTCAGACATGCCGGCAACTCTGTCCCTTAGTAATCTGGTCAAAGAGCTTCTTGATATCACCCTGGAAAAAACAGAGACCAGAACTAACTGGCTCCAGAGACCTCTCACTCCGGAACAGATATCCTACGCTCTCAATGATGTTCGATATCTTCGGGCAGTAAGGATCCTCCTTCTCACACGAATAATCGGACCGAAAATTAAATCCTGGCTCCATGA
Source organism: Deltaproteobacteria bacterium (assembly GCA_019306075.1). Lineage (GTDB taxonomy): Bacteria > Desulfobacterota > Desulfobulbia > Desulfobulbales > Desulfocapsaceae > Desulfomarina. The sequence goes on from JAFDME010000126.1 coordinate 8,590, forward strand.
AGAACTGAATCTCCTCAACAATCCGGCTAATTATTCAGGCCCGGATGCAGACATGCGTTTTAGTAAAATCAGGGGCAGCAACAGTCTCGACAGACAGAGTCTGGCCATTTTAAAAAATCTGACCATATGGAGGGAAGGTATGGCCAAAAAAGCCAATCGTCCCCGGGGCCATATTGTCAAGGATCCGATACTGCTCGAGATAGCAAAACATAAACTCCATTCTCCTGAGAAAATACTAGCCAGTACCTCCCTTTCATCAAAGGCAATGAAAAAATACGGGAAAAACCTTGCAGCGATTGCGCAACGGACCATCGGTCGCCCCGAAAAAACCTACCCTCCCCTGCCGCCTTCCCCGTACTTAAACTCCAGTCAAAAGGGGTCATTAAAGCGACTGAACGGTCTCATCGCTCTTAAATGTA
>JAFDME010000127.1 GCA_019306075.1 Deltaproteobacteria bacterium
AGGATTTTATGTCGAACCGGCAGCGGATAAAAAACGTCAAAAGAAAAACGCGAACAAAAAAAGTGTTAAAGATCTGGTTGGCAGGGAGGATGTTGACAATCTTGTCCAGCTCTGTTTTGACGATAAAAAAACCTTCAGATTGATGCAGAGGCTTCTCTATGATCCGCTGGATGAAAGTCGCTGGCATACCGCCTGGATAATAGGCAGGGTCTCTGCCAGGGTTTCCACTCGCAAACCGGGTCAGGTTTCAGAGCTGCTTCACCGTCTATTTGAGACATGTTCTGACTCTGCCGCATCACCATGGGGGATGGTTGAAACCCTGGGGTATATAATTTCCATGCGGCCGGATATCTTTGGCGCATTTTCCAAACATCTTTTGAACTATCTGGGTGACTCCACTACCCGTCCCCTGGTTTTGTGGGCGTTGGCCGAGGTTGCCGGGAACCGTCCCGATCTGATCAGAGATATGCCGTTTTACAGCCTGTTTGACTTCCTGCAGGATCCTGATCCCCGGGTACGCGGGAATACGGCTCGACTGCTGGGTTTGATCCGGGCAACCGAAGCGGTGATTCAGCTTATGGGATTAAGTGGTGATTTGGAGGAATTTTCTCTCTGTATTGACGGGAAATTAACCTCCTCGACAGTTGCTGTAGAGGCAGCAGCAGCGATAGAAGCCATCCAGGGAGGAGAAGAGTAATGAGTAGTAAACTTCAGAATATCAATTCAATTACTTCTGCAGCAGATAATACAGAGGATAAAAAGCCAGTTGACCCGCTGCAGGCCCTGCTTGATGAAGGGAAGCGGTTTCTTGAAAATAATGAAACCGGGCAGGCGGCTGTTGCTCTTCATAATGCTCTTCTCGGATTTGAAGAAAAAAATGATGAGGTAGGGATTGCCAATGCCTGTAATCAACTGGGTCTTGTCTGTCTGGCCAGAAAAGAAAATGAAAAGGCTCTTGCCTATTTCGACAAGGTTTATAAAATCTGTGATAAATCCAATGACAGGATGAGTCTGCTGGCTGTCTCGAAGCAGTGTGTTGTTGCTTATCGGGGACTGGGCCAGTATGATAATGCAATCGACACATGTCTTGAAATGCTTGACTGGTACCAGGATAACAGGGATCCCCAGGGTGCTGTTGTGACACTGGAACTGATGGCGGATATATATGAGGAGACGGAAAGTTATGATTTGGCTGCAGACGCCTGCAGGACTGCCGCCTCAATTCATAAAAATTTCAAACATGATACGATCGCAGGGAAATTGATTGAAAAAGCGGAAAAGCTGAAAAAGAAATCCTGATCGCTACGGGGTGATATTGCATGTTTACCGGCATTATTGAAGGGGTGGGCAGACTTGTTGCCAGGAGGACCATCGGCGGCGGACTGGCGTTTGATCTTGAGGCCGGATTTGATCTGACCGATCCTGAAGAAGGGGAGTCCATAGCAGTCAGCGGGGTTTGTCTGACCGCCTATAACATAGTTGGGAGGCGGTTTTCGGTCGATGTATCCCCTGAAACATTGTCCCGCAGCAGACTTGGTTCTCTCGGCCAGGGAAGTTCAGTTAACCTGGAACGTGCTCTAAGGTTGTCGGATCGTCTGGGCGGTCATCTTGTTTCCGGGCATGTTGATGCTATGGCGGCTGTCAAAAACAGGAAAGAGCTGGGTGATTATACTGTTTTCTCGTTTTCTCTTGCTGATTCTCTGGGTCGTTATGTGATAGAGAAGGGCTCAATAACAATCGACGGGGTCAGTTTAACGGTAAACAGTTGCGGTGCCGGTTTTTTTACGGTATCGGTGATTCCCCACACCCTCAAGGTGACGACACTGGGGGAGTTGAAAGTTGGGACCAGGGTGAATATAGAAGTGGATGTTATAGGCAAGTATATTGAAAAACTACTCTTATCTTCCTCTAAGGAAAATAATCCTGAGAGGAGTGAAGGTATCAACTCAGGATTTCTTGCAACTCATGGTTTTATTTAAATATTATGATAATAATGCAGTAGATGAAAAGGTATTACGACACCATCAATCTTAAACAGTTCAGAGTGTGATTATTATGGCGGTAAGTCCGATTGAAGAGGTTATTGAAGATATCAAGTCTGGAAAAATGATCATTCTTGTTGATGATGAAGATCGTGAGAATGAAGGTGATCTTTATATGGCCACTGAGTTTGTTGATGCAAAAGCTATCAACTTTATGGCCACCTACGGCAGAGGTCTTATCTGCCTTACTCTCTCCGGGGAGCTGGTGGATAAGCTCGAGTTGCCGATGATGGTAAGCAACAATAAATCTCCGTATGGCACAGGGTTTACAATCAGTATCGAGGCGAGAACCGGGGTTACCACCGGGATCTCGGCAGCGGATCGGGCACGTACTGTTCAGGCTGCTATTGCTCCTGATGCTCAGCCTCGTGATCTGATCAGTCCCGGCCATATTTTCCCGCTTCGGGCGCGTGATGGTGGAGTACTCGTGAGGACCGGGCAGACAGAAGGCTCCGTTGATCTTTCCAGACTGGCCGGCATGACCCCTGCCGGAGTGATCTGCGAGATCATGAAGGATGACGGCACCATGGCCCGGATGCCTGATCTTGAAAAGTTTGCCGCACAACATGATCTGAAGATTGCCACAATTGCTGATCTGGTCGCCTACAGGCTTCACCAGGATCATCTCATTCAGCGGGCGGCAGAGGCACGGATCCCCACTGATCATGCAGGTGAGTTCAAGGCTGTAGTATATACAAATTCAGTGGACAATCTCGAACATATTGCCCTTGTTAAAGGTGATATATCAAAAGTTGACAGGGTGCTGGTCCGGGTGCATTCAGAATGTCTCACCGGTGACGTATTTGGCTCCTCACGGTGTGACTGTGGTCTGCAGCTTAAGGCGGCAATGAAAATGATTGAGCAGGAGGGGGCAGGGATTGTTCTTTACATGCGTCAGGAGGGAAGAGGGATTGGTCTTGTCAATAAACTGAAGGCGTATTGCCTGCAGGATGACGATGGACTTGATACCATTGAGGCAAATCATAAACTTGGATTTAAAAGTGATTTGAGGGATTATGGTATAGGCGCACAGATCCTGCGTGATCTGGGTGTGAAGAAAATGGGAATTTTGACAAACAACCCGAAAAAGATTATTGGCCTTGAAGGATACGGTATTGAAGTTGTAGCGCGTTATCCTCTGGAGATGGAAGCCAGTCCTGAAAATAAGGGATATCTTCTGTGCAAGCGTGACCGGATGGGGCATCTGATGGAAGTTGATGATTGATGGAGATGTAAAAACTCTCACTGGAATTCAGGTAGGAAAAATGGCGAATATTATTGAAGGAACTCTCAGGGCGGATGGAAAGAAATTTGCAATTATCGTGGCACGGTTCAACTCTTTTATCAGTGAAAAACTGCTTGAGGGGGCTCTGGACAGTCTGGTCCGTTCCGGAGCAGTTGATGAGGACATTGATGTTGTCCGCGTTCCCGGTGCCTTTGAAATCCCTCTGATTGCTAAAAAACTGGCAGGGGCACAGAAGTACGATGCGGTGATTGTTCTGGGAGTGGTTATTCGCGGGGCAACGCCTCATTTCGACGTGGTTGTGGCTGAAGTATCAAAGGGTACAGCTCAGGTTGGCCTTGAGACCGGTGTTCCTGTTCTTTTTGGGGTGTTGACAACGGAAACCATAGAACAGGCCATCGAGAGAAGTGGAACCAAGGCTGGTAATAAAGGGGCAGAGGTTGCGGTTGCAGCAATAGAAATGGCCAACTTGGTCGATATTCTCAACTGAGAACCTTAAATTTTTATGGGAACCCGTCGAAAATCAAGAGAAGCTGCGCTGCAGTTTCTTTACCAGAATGATTTTGTCAGTGTCTCTGATGTTGGAGATGACATGGAGCATTCTGAAAATTTTACTCTGTTCTGCACCCTCTATCAGGTCAACAAAAAGGCAAGAGGGTACACCTTTGATCTGGTACGGGGTATTCTTGCCGGGATGGAGGAGATTGACGGGATTATCAGTGCTGCTGCAATCAACTGGCGGCTGGTACGTATAGCGCCGACCGACAGGAATCTCCTTCGTATTGCTGTCTACGAAATGACCGATAAGGCCGGTATCCCCCCTCAGGTTGCAATTAATGAGGCGGTTGAAATTGCCAAACGATTTGGCAGTGAAGAGTCTCCCCGTTTTATTAACGGGGTGCTTGATGCGGTTAAAAACAGTCTTGGTAAGTAAATCCCTCAGCAGTTCCTTTCTCCTCTGTGCCTTGCATTTATTTTGAATTTCTAGTACATCTTGATCCCCAAAAAGTTTTTTTTAATCAAGATAATGCATGAAAATCAAACCGCATGGTACAAAAAAACGATACTAAAAAGCCGGGACTGAGGCAGGAAGCCTTGTCTGTCTTCGGTATTTTCATTTCCCTTTTCCTTTTTCTCAGTCTTTTCACCTCTGCATTTGGTCTGGAGAAAAAGTGGTGCGGGGAAATTGGTCTGATTGTTGCCGGACTCCTTCTCGGTTTTACCGGCTGGGGTGCCTATCTGCTGCCTGTACTGATCCTGATTCTCTCTTTTCTTTTTATTACCCCCCGCCTCACATTTGAGCGATTACCCCAGGTCACAGCCGGTCTTACCGGTACTATCATATCTTTTTGCGGTCTGTTGTCCTGCCTGGCTATTAGAGACCCGGAGTTGATCGAGACGGGCGGTTTTATCGGCAGAACAGGTTTCACCATGCTGCAATCTGTTGTAGGGGACGGCGGGACGGTCATGGTCTTTCTCCTGCTTTTTCTCGTTTCCCTGATGCTCACCGTACAGTTTTCACTTTATAAACTGGTAGCCTTTATCTGGCAGAGAATGCAGAAGGCGGCTGAACTGTTTAAGCGTGATCCTGAGAAACAGGAGATTGAAGCCGAGCCGAAAGTTGTAAAAAGGCGCTCTGTTGTCAGAAACAAGAAGGAAAAAGAGGTCGTAGAGCAGCCGGGAGCAATGTCAAATACTGTTCCGGAACTGAATGAGCTTATTTCCGTTGCCAAGGCGGATGGGGCTGATGAGGAGTTTGCTGCAAAGCCGGTTGCCCGCGGGCCATGGGAGTTGCCGCCTCTTTCTCTGTTGAAAAAAAATGAACAGGCATACAGCAAAGTTGATAAGGAGGTCTATTATAAGCTCTCCAAACAGCTTGAACAGAAATTAAAAAATTTTGGTGTCTCCGGAAAGGTGATTGGAATTTCCCCCGGACCTGTGGTGACAACATATGAATATGCACCGGCACCGGGAGTCAAAATAAATAAAATTGTCGGTCTTGCGGATGACCTGGCCCTGGGCCTGAAGGTGAGATCGGTCAGGGTGGTGGGATCCGTTCCGGGAAAAGCTGCTCTTGGTGTTGAAATACCTAATGATAACAGAGCAATAGTTTACATTCGCGACCTTCTCGGCTCTGAGGATTATAGAAAAAGCAGGGCCAAGCTTTCTATTGCTCTCGGCATGGATGTGGTGGGTAATTTGTCAACGGCTAACCTGGCCAGGATGCCCCATCTGCTGATCGCGGGTGCAACCGGTGCAGGTAAAAGTGTCGGCATAAACACAATTATTGCCTCCATACTTTATAATGCGACTCCCGAGGAAGTTCGTTTTCTTCTGGTTGACCCGAAACGTATCGAGCTCTCAGGCTATGAGGGAATTCCTCATCTGCTTCATCCGGTTGTGGTTGACCCTAAACTTGCATCGCGTGCATTAAACTGGGCCGTACGTGAGATGGAGAGAAGGTATAAGCTTCTCGAAGAGAGCAAAGTTAAAAGTTTTGACTCATACAATGAGAGCGCGGAGGAAAAGCTGCCATACATAGTGATAGTGGTTGATGAGCTGGCTGATCTGATGATGGTGGCCTCAAAAGATGTGGAGGCGGCCATCGCCCGGCTGGCGCAAATGGCCAGGGCTGCCGGCATGCATCTGATCCTCGCAACCCAGAGGCCATCCGTCGATGTTTTGACAGGCCTTATCAAGGCTAATTTTCCGACCCGGATATCTTTTAAAGTATCTTCCAAGATTGATTCCAGGACGATTCTTGATACTTCAGGAGCGGAGCATCTGCTTGGAGCGGGGGATATGCTCCTGCTGGCGCCGGGTACTTCACGTTTGAAGCGTATTCACGGTGCGTATATTTCCGAGAAAGAAACTTCAGACATTGTTGAGTTCTGGAAAAAACAGGGTGGCTCAACGTATGATGAGGCTGTTATTGAGGAAATTGAAAGGGAAAAAAGCGGAGAGGATGACCCTGGTGATGAGGAATATGATGAGCGTTACGATGAGGCGGTCGCAATCGTTACTGCGGCAGGAAAGGCTTCAATCTCCATGGTTCAGCGAAGGATGCGGGTCGGGTACAACAGGGCTGCAAGGATGATTGAGAAAATGGAAAAAGAAGGTGTTATCGGCCCCGCGGACGGAGTTAAACCCCGGCAGGTTATTGTGCGTGAAGACTATGTGTAAACCGGGGGAGGTTCTTCATGAATTTTCTTGACAATTATCCGGCAACCATATATAAAAAAGTCTTATGAAAATGAGTAGCCATTCATTATTGAATCTGTCTGGTTGTTCATGCGCCAAAGATTTTCTGTTGGTAAAACCACTTGTATCGTCTCCGGTTTGCATTGGATATGGTTCCATCTTTTAGGAGATTGGGTTGCATCGGGTCAGGACGGGGGTTTTGGGTGGCTTTAATTGTGCTGTGTCTAGTTTTAGTTGGCCTTGTCGGTTCAGGGTCACAACAGTTAATACAAACTGAGGAGGTAGTTTAATGCCAAGTTATGTAGAACCTGCCAAATGTGATGGCTGCAAAGGCGGAGATAAAACCGCGTGCATGTACATTTGTCCGAATGACCTGATGGTTCTGAACGTCGAGACCATGCTGGCGTACAATCAGGAGCCGGATGCATGTTGGGAGTGCTATTCCTGTGTTAAAATTTGCCCGCAGGGTGCTATCTTCGTTCGTGGTTATGATGACTTTGTACCCATGGGCGGTCAGGTTCACCCAATGAGATCTTCGGATTCCATCATGTGGACTGTTAAGTTTCGCAACGGTAATATGAAGCGTTTCAAGTTCCCGATCCGCACCACCGCTGAAGGTGCTGCCAACGCTTATGGAGCCGAGAAAGGCGCTAATCTGGATGATGAATGTCTGCTTCTTGAAGCCGATCTTCCCACCCCTAAATAAGCTGAGTTAAATGGTTTTAACTAAAAAATCTTACTATTCTAAGGAGATTTAAATATGGCATTACCTAATAAACCAAAAGGTGAGCTTCTCGCCGAGGTGAATCCGGAAGTCGTCGAGCAGGATGTAGACGTCCTGATCATCGGTGGCGGTATGGCTGCTTGTGGAACTGCTTTTGAAATCAAAAAGTGGGCCCCTGAAGATTTGAAAATCGTACTCGTTGATAAGGCGTCTGTTGAACGTTCCGGGGCTGTTGCTCAGGGTCTCTCCGCCATCAACACCTATATTGGTGAAAACCCGATTGAAGATTACGTGAAAATGGTCCGTAACGATCTTATGGGCGTTGTTCGCGAAGATCTTATCTATGACTGTGGTCGTCACGTTGACGAGTCTGTCAAGCTCTTTGAAGAATGGGGACTTCCCGTCTGGAAAAAAGATGCTGACGGCGAGAATCTTGATGGCGCCAAGCCTGCTCCAAGTCTGCGTGAAGGTGGAACTCCTGTACGTACAGGTAAGTGGCAGATTATGATTAATGGTGAATCTTATAAGCCGATTGTTGCAGAGCCGGCAATGACTGCTCTTGGTGCTGATAATGTTCTTGAGCGTGTTTTTATCGTTAAGCTTCTGCTTGATAAAAATAAGCCTAATCAGATTGCCGGTGCTGCCGGTTTCTCCACCCGTGAAAACAAAGTATATGTTTTTCGTTGCAAGACTGCAATGGTTGCATGCGGTGGTGCTGTTAATATTTTCCGTCCACGCTCAACAGGTGAAGGTAAAGGCCGGGCATGGTATCCGGTATGGAATGCAGGATCCACCTACACCATGGCTGCCCAGGTTGGTGCTACCCTGACCATGATGGAAAATCGTTTCACGCCATCCCGCTTCAAAGACGGATATGGACCGGTTGGCGCGTGGTTCCTGCTGTTCAAAGCTAAAGTTGCCAACGGTCTTGGTGAGTTTTATGCGATGGGCGATGCGGCAAAGGAAGAACTGGCAAAGTTCATGCCTTATGGTGGATCTCCGGTTACTCCCACATGTCTGCGTAACCATCTGATGATTAACGAACTGAAAGAAGGTCGTGGTCCCATCTATATGGCTACTGACGTTGCGCTGAAAGCATTTATTGATGAGCGTAAAGAAGCTGGTATGGATGACAAAAAGCTGAAGAAATTCTGGAAGCATCTTGAATCTGAGGCCTGGGAAGACTTCCTCGATATGTCAGTGGGGCAGGCAGGGCTTTGGGCCGGCGCAAACATTGAGCCTGAAAAAGTAGGCTCTGAGATTATGCCGACCGAACCGTATATGCTCGGTTCTCATTCCGGTTGCTGTGGAATCTGGTGTTCGGGTCCTGAAGAGGATTGGGTTCCCGATATTCAGAATGAATCCCGTGCCCATAAGTATAAGTGGGGCTATAACCGCATGACTACAGTTGATGGTCTCTTTACTGCCGGCGATGGTGTTGGTGCTTCCGGTCATAAGTTCTCTTCAGGTTCCCACGCTGAAGGCCGTATCGCTGCCAAGCAGATGGTGAAATTCTGTCGTGATAATGCTGACTTCACTCCTGAACTTAAGCAGACTGCGCAGGAACTCGCAGATGAGATTTATGCTCCTGTAAAACTTTATAATGAGTTTGTCGGTGAGTCTACAGCAGCTGACGTCAATCCCAACTACTGCAAGCCCGCAGGTCTTTCCATGCGTCTGATGAAGGCTACTGATGAATATGGTGGTGGTGTTGCTACCTACTATATGACTTCCGGCAAGCTTCTGGGCATGTGTCTTGATCTTCTTGAGCTTCTCCGGGAG
>JAFDME010000128.1 GCA_019306075.1 Deltaproteobacteria bacterium
GTAACGATGATAGAAGTAGTGTTTATTTAATGCTCGGCAATTTGCTCCAACGTATCCTATTTGCCGCTTTCCAGTACCCGTTTGCCGATTCTTCGGCCCATCTCGATGCACTGATCAAAATGTGCAGTATCCGGAACATATTTCACCCTGAAACCTTCCTCGATGACATCTATTTTCATATCTTCAAGAGCTTTGTTCATCAGTTTGACAGCCTCGCCGCTCCAGCCAAAAGAGCCGAAAGATGCGCCAAATTTATTTGTCGGCTTAAACCCCCGCATATACATGAGAAACCCGGCCATACGGGGAAGCAGACCATTGTTCAGGGTTGAGCAGCCAAGGATTATAGTGTTTGCGGTGAGGACATCCGTCATCACATCACTTCTATGGTGGACCTTCAGATTTATCAGTTTGGTTCTGAGACCGGCATCTTCAACGCCGGCAGCGACTGCATGGGCCATTTTCTCTGTCGAGTGCCACATGGAGTCATAGATAACAAGCGCCCTGTTATCCGCCTTGTTTTGTGACCAGTTATCGTATGCCTCGAGGATTTTGTCAATATGAGTCCTCCAGATAACGCCATGGTCCGGGGCTATCATTTTTATACCAAGATTCATCTCCTCAACACTTTTAAGAAGTTTTCTGATAAGAGGAGCAAAAAGATAAAGGATATTGGCATAATATTTCGCACTTTCTTTCATCACTTCGGAGAGGTCGGACTCATCATCAAATCGTTCGCTGGTGGCGTAGTGTTGACCAAATGCATCGCTGGAAAAAAGAATGCCGTCTTCCTTGATAAAGGAGAACATGGAATCGGGCCAGTGCAGCATTCTGGTTTCTATAAACTGTACTGTTCGTTTACCGAGGCTTATCTCGGTGCCGGATTTTACAACTTCAAAAGGCCAGTCCTCTTCATGGAAATGGTCGATTATCGCATTTTTTCCCATCTGTGAGCAGAAAATTTTTTCCGGTTTGGCTATTTCGATCATATCCGGCAGGGAACCTGAGTGATCCATTTCCACATGGTTGACGACAATGTAATCAATTTTCTGTGGATCAATGATTGCGCTGATATTACGGATCAGCTCATCTTTATGGGAGTGTTTAACGGTATCAAAGAGGGTGACTTTTTTGTCGATAACAAGAAATGAGTTATAGGTTGTTCCCTTATAGGTCGAGTAGCCGTGAAAGTCCCGGACGTCCCAGTCGACCGCGCCAACTGAGTATATTCCCTTGGCAAGTTCTGTGGTTTTCATTGAGGATCCTTATTGGTGCTGAAGTTATCTGAAAAAGAGGTTTGATATTGGAAATAATGGTCAAATTTATGAGAAAATAATTATCTGCATATAATAATTGACCCTGGTTTTTTTTACAACAAAAGGATGATAATATTGGTCTGATATTTATGGAATGAATTTCACAACAAAACATGAAAGTAATGACAAGTGAATGGAAATTATATGGTAACTATTCAGCAGCACCTCACCTGCCTACGATCAACCCGCCAAGCATACAAGTGTATCGAAGTCTGTCGCTTATCTGCTGGTCGAGTTGCTTATGGACATGTAAGGCACTGCTAAACAGTTACGCTCAGTGGTTTTGCGAAATTTCCAGCGTTTCGCTGAATAGTTACGTTGTATGTTTGTTAAAATATCGGGGTGGTGGCATCATTGCAAAAGTAGTATATGAATGAACAGAAAAACGACCGCTTTCTTTGTCGGGAAAACTTCCGCCACCTTTTGCAGGCAATGAAAAATGAAACAATACCCAACTGTTGACCTTGGACTCTGCAATGAATGTATGGGGTGTGTAGAAGTTGCGCCGAATATCTTCAGATACAATAAATTGATCGGTTTTGTAGAGGTTGTGGATATGGATGACTATCCTCAAAAAGATGTTGACGAGGCAATTAAAAACTGTCCGCAGGACTGCATCTCGTGGGAGCGGATCTGTCGGTGAAGAGTCGAAATATTTATGGATATTCCCTTTCAGCTTAGTTCTTCATTTACTCCTTCCGGAGATCAGCCCCAGGCGATCAGCCAGCTGGTGGAAGGAATCGAGGCTGGTGCCAGAGATCAGGTTCTGCTTGGGGTGACCGGATCCGGAAAAACATTTACCATAGCAAATGTCATTCAGCAGGTCCAGAGACCGGCTCTGGTAATTGCACCCAATAAAACACTGGCTGCACAGTTGTTCAGTGAATTCAAGGAGCTTTTCCCGGCAAATGGTGTTGAATATTTTGTTTCCTACTACGACTACTACCAGCCTGAAGCATATATCCCCCAATCGGACAGCTATATAGAAAAAGATTCATCCATCAATGATGCGATTGACAAGATGCGTCACTCGGCGACCCGCTCCCTGCTGACCCGCAGGGATGTGCTTATCGTCGCCTCTGTCTCCTGTATATATGGTCTGGGTTCACCTGATGAGTATAAAAATATGCATCTGTTTCTGCAGAAAGGTGAAGATTACCCGATGGCGGATGTCCAGCGCAGGCTCGTTTTTATGCAATATGAGAGAAATGATGTTTCCTTTCACAGAGGGACTTTCCGGGTACGTGGTGATGTGATTGATATATTTCCCGTGCATGAGGAGGAGAGAGCAATTCGGTTGGATTTTTTTGGGGATACTGTTGAATCTATTTCTCTGATCGATCCGTTGCGGGGTGTTATTATAGAAAAACTGGAGGAATACACAGTCTTCCCGGGGAGTCATTTTGTCACTTCAAAAGACAGGCTGCAGATTGCTAACAGAACGATCAAAGAAGAGCTGCAGGAGAGGCTGCACTATTTTCAGGATGAGAACAGGCTGGTGGAGGCACAGCGGCTGGAGCAGAGGACCATGTTTGATCTTGAGATGATACAGGAGCTTGGGTACTGTACCGGAATTGAAAATTACAGTCGACATTTGACAGGCAAACCTCCGGGAGCACCCCCGCCCAATCTGCTCGATTACTTTCCCGAGGACTATCTGCTTTTTCTTGATGAAAGCCATATCGGTATCGGCCAGCTTAATGGTATGTATAACGGTGACAGGTCCAGGAAGACGACACTGGTTAATTTCGGTTTTCGTCTGCCTTCCGCTCTCGATAATCGCCCTCTTCGGTTCGATGAGTTTGAAAAACGGATCAACCAGGTAGTTTATGTTTCCGCCACACCTGGTCCTTACGAAATTGAGCAGGTTGCCGGTCGTGTTGTTGAACAGGTGATCCGTCCTACAGGTCTTCTTGATCCCCGGATTGAAGTTCGCCCGGCAACCAGCCAGGTGGACGACCTGCTTGAAGAGATACGTCTGCGCTCCGACAGGGGGGAGGCGGTTCTGGTCACAACACTGACAAAACGTATGGCTGAAGATCTGACTGATTATTATGAAAAACTTGATATACAGGTTCGATATCTTCACTCTGACATCAAAACACTGCAGCGTGTGGAGCTGATCCGGGATCTGAGAAATGGCGAGTTCAATGTTTTGGTTGGCATAAATCTTCTGCGGGAGGGGCTCGATATTCCGGAGGTGTCTCTGGTTGCAATTCTGGATGCGGATAAGGAAGGGTTTCTGCGTTCTGAGAGATCACTGATCCAGACCTGCGGCAGGGCAGCCCGGAATGTGGATGGACTGGTAATCATGTATGCGGATAGAGTCACAGGGTCAATGCAGTATACCATCGATGAGACTGAAAGAAGGAGAAAGATTCAGCTGAGATATAATGAGAATCACGGTATAGTGCCCAGAACAATTATTTCGAAAGTCAAAAATACGCTGCAGCAGCATCTCTATGATTCCGGGTATGTTTCTGATGATTATCATGAAACCCTGCTGCACGCCGCCGAGGAGGTTCCCGAATATACCAGTATGAAGGACCTTGAAAAAGGGATTGCCAGGCTGGAAAAGAAGATGCATCAGGCGGCGGCGGAACTGGCCTTTGAACGGGCGGCAGAGTTGCGGGACCGTATTAAAACTATGCGACTTCTGGAGATTGAAGTGGGATGAAAAGAAATGTAATGTCGACCATTTCCCTGGCTGTCATTCCACGACTCATAGCATGGCTGATGCGGTTGTGGTTCATGACATGCCGAGTAACAGTTCATAATGAAGAGTATTTTTCCCCTGCCAATGATCCGGATAAGGTCGTTATTGCATCTTTCTGGCATTACACTATTATTTATGGTTGCTATTTTTTAAGAAAATATCCGGCAACGGTTATGGTAAGTGCTAGTGATGATGGAGAATATATTGTCCGACTTGCTGCGCAGTTTGGTTATAATGCGGTGCGCGGGTCGAGTAATCACGGCGGTGCCGGAGCACTTAAACAGCTGATAAAGGTAGTGCGACAGGGTGATGACAACAGTGCCATAGTCGCAGATGGATCCCAGGGACCACCTCGCAAAGCTCAGCCGGGAGCAGTTCTCCTGTCTTCCATGACCGGAGTGCCCATGGTGCCGATGGTCTGGTCAGCGTCCAGATATATGACGATTCATTCCTGGGACAGGACTGCCGTGCCCGTGCCTTTTTCGAAAATAGATTTCTATTTTGGTGAACCGATTTTTGTGCCCCGTCGGGTGAAAGGGGATGATATCGAGCGTTATCGGCTGCAGCTGGAAAAGAGCTTGAATGAACTCTATACAAAAGCTTGGACTCAATATAATAAGGTCGATCATTAGTACCTTATTCCATAAAGATTGTGATAAAAAAGCAATACGAAGATACGATGGTTAAAAAAGGAATTGTTGTTGCTGGTCTTTCCGGAGGCTCGGGGAAAAGTGTGGTCTCTGTTGGCCTGACTGCCGCGTTTGCCGCCTCAGGTATAAAAGTTGCCCCCTTCAAAAAAGGGCCGGATTATATAGATGCTGGATGGCTGCAGCTTGCGGCCGGAGAGAAATGCTATAATCTCGACCCGTACCTGATGTCTCATGAGGCTGTTACTGCATCATTTCTGGATCGTTCCAGGGGCGCTGGAATTGTAGTTGTTGAGGGAAATCGAGGGATTTTTGATGGAGTCAGTGTCAGAGGGGGGTATTCAACTGCAGACCTGGCACTGCTGCTCGGTCTGCCGGTTTTGCTCGTTGTCAACTGTACAAAGACCACCCGGACAGTTGCGGCAATGGTTCTTGGATGTCTGGAGTTTGATAAAAAGGTTGCTATCCGGGGCGTTGTTTTAAATCAGATAGCGACTGATCGGCAGAAGCGTCTTGTTACCGAATCTGTTGAATATTATACCGGAATCCCTGTGTTAGGTGCGGTTCCCCGTCTGAAAAGAGATATTTTTCCCATGCGTCACCTCGGTATGGTTCCGCACCAGGAATATGCGGGCAGTAGTCAGGCACTTGATTATCTTGCAGAGCTGGTTGAGAAAAATGTTGATCTCGCAGCGGTCAGGCAGATTATGGCTCCTGTTGCAGATGGTGGCCATTCCTCACCAACTGCTGCTGTGTCCTGTGCCAAGAGGAGGGTGAGAATAGGTGTTCTGCAAGATGCAGCCTTCCAGTTTTATTATTCGGAAAACTTTGAAGCCCTTGAGCGGTCCGGTGCAGAACTTGTCTTTATAAACGCTTTGACTGACAGATGTTTGCCCGAGCTGGACGGTCTTTATATCGGTGGTGGTTTTCCTGAGACCAGCGCAAGGGACCTGGCTGCAAACGGCAGCTTCAGAAGAGCAGTTAAAGATGCAGCTGAAGCGGGTCTGCCTATCTATGCTGAGTGCGGAGGGTTGATTTACCTAGGCCGCTCAATTGTTATTGGAGACGAAGAATATCCTCTTACAGATATCTTCCCGGTGCGTTTTGGTATGTCCGCAAAACCCCAGGCCCATGGTTACTCAATTTTCAGAGTTGAATCTGAAAATCCATTTTATCCTGCAGGATTGCAGGTTAAAGGGCATGAGTTCCGTTATTCAACTATTCTCGACTGGCAGGGGGACAAAGATGAACTGGTGCTGAAAATGGAGCGAGGTAAAGGGTTTCTACAGGGACGCGATGGTCTGGTTAAAAAGAACGTCTTTGCGCTCTATACCCATGTTCACGCTGACGGCACCCCGGAGTGGGCGGAGGGTTTTGTCCGCAGATGCAGAAGTGCCGTGTGGGCGGCCGACTAATTTACACTGTAAGATCCCAGGACTTTGATGCTTATTTCCCGCTGCTGTTCTTCGCTCGGGGCCGGTTCAGTCCAGTGTATAAAGGATTCTCTTACTCTCATGTAGGCACCGTCATCCTCTTTACATTTGTCGCATATACTTTCAGCATTATCACGGTAGATAATCACTTTGGATGCCGGGTCGCCGCTTTTTGATACCGCTGCCATTTTTCTGCAGCCGCATTCCAGGCGAATAACGACAACACCAATACCATCGGGACTGCCCTCAAGTATTCCTTCAATCATCGCCTGTTCACGTTTTTCAGCACGCAGTTTTTTTCTGGAGTCTTTATGCTTTCGGGTCATGGTTTCCTGATTATTATGATTTTTAATGAGATTAGTGCCTTATTTCATAAAAGCTGTCAAAAAAACAAGAAATTTATGAATACCTTTTGAAACTGTGCGGTTGGTGTTAACGCCAAGGCATTTATCCAGTGATACTAAAAAATTTTCCAATTTATTCGGGTTAATCCTTTTCTTTTTACAGATATAAAATAATTGAAAGGAATAAAAAAGAAATAGTTTTGGAGCGGTTGGAGCTACCCCTGTTTTTTCTTGACAAAAAACTGACGGTGAATTAATGGGTTACTACATTAAATTACTGAGTTGCTCGGAATATCCCGGTTGATTAATAAGTATGAAAAGTACTTATTGAAAATCTCACTTTATGGAGGGGAATTATGTTTGAAGTAGTCGTGGATAAAGATAAGTGCAGTGGAGATGAAGAGTGTGTATCGGCATGTCCTGCACAGGTCCTGGAGATGGAAGATGGGAAAGCTGAGGTTGTTGAGCCTGATGAGTGTCTCGGTTGTGAGACCTGTGTTGAGGTTTGCCCTGAAGATGCGATCACTGTAACAGAAATGTAACTGCTGCTGTATTCGGTCCTGGGTTCAAGCCCATCTCCTGTTTGATGGAGATGGGCTTGTTCCGTTTGTGGAGCAGAATGAAAAGTGTCGTTTTTTAAACTCCACAAGTTAACGGTGTGAAGATGCAGAAAAAATTAGCCGGTTTAAAACCGGGGGCAAAGAGGAGAACGCATCTGTTGCTGGTAGCTATTTTATGGACCGCTGTAGGCATTCTTCTGCTCACTAAAGGGGCATATCGGATTACCGGAGTGAATGATTATGGCTCGGAAATAGTTATTATAGCGCTTATCTCCGGTACCCTGAAGTCCTATTATGTTCTCGATCGATCTGCCCGTAAAAGTATCAGCCGTATTCTGAATTTTGATGACGGAACCTGTCTCGGAGCAGTTTATTCGAGTAAAACCTGGTTGCTGGTAATGGGCATGATGGGAGCCGGGGTTGTTTTGCGAAATTCTTCTCTGCCCTTGGGATTACTCTGTTTTATATATTTCACGATTGGCTGGGGGCTGTTGTTCTCCAGCAGGCTTGCCTGGAGGGCCTGGGCTGCAGGAAAGAATAACTGACTGAAAAGTGTAAGTAAATCATAATGAACAGTAAAGAACAGGGTGAGACGGCAGGAGACAGTTATGGAAGAGAATTAAAGGGTTTGCCATATTGCCAAATTCTGAGCAGTGCTTAATTTTCAACACTTGTTATGGTGTGATGTTTGTCGGGATAGCATATCATGGATATCACCCTGCAGGATAAATACACTCTGCTTCTTTCCCTGAAGAGGGTCCATTGCCGGTGATATTATTGAGCCGCAGAGTGGTGCAGGTTGGATAGTCGAAAAGTTTGAAAGTATCAGTTGTGAGATTCTCTGCCTTCCGGGCAATAATATTATATCAATGTAGAGAGAGTAGAGTGGAATGATTCGTTTACAGGTCAAGTCAGTGCTGGACAGCTGTTTTTTACAGGGTGTGTCAGAGGGGATCTGGTCAGCTGCGGGTGAAGGCAGGTACACCGTTGAATTACCCAGACATGAAGGGCAGGGTGACTTTTCCTCTAACATTGCTCTGGTGCTTGCGGGTATCGAAAAACAGAATCCGAGGGAGCTTGCCGCAAAAATTGTTGAAAAGCTTTCCCTGGAGAGTGAACTGTTTGAGCGTGTGGAGATTGCAGGTCCCGGGTTTGTTAATTTTTTTATTAACGGAGATGTCTGGCGCGGACTCATGCCGGCAGTGATTGCAGAAGGGGAGCATTACGGTAAAAGTGAAATTGGCTCCGGCCGCAGGGTGATGGTTGAGTTCGTCAGTGCAAACCCTACCGGGCCTTTAAGTATCGGTCATGGCCGTCAGGCAATTTTGGGAGACTCTATTGCCCGACTGCTGGAGGTGACGGGGCATAATGTTTACCGGGAATACTACTATAATGACGCCGGAAGGCAGATGCGGGTTCTTGGTGAATCTACCAGGGCAAGATATCTTGAACTTCTGGGAGAAGAGAGTGAATTTCCTGAAGACGGGTATCAGGGCGAGTATATTGTTGATATAGGCAGGTTGCTGGTCGATGAGAAAGGTTCTTCACTGAAGGGTCATACTGATGTCACCATCTTTAAAGAGAAGGCAGAGAAAGTTATCTTTCAGGATATTTCGGCGACACTCAAACGTATGGGTATAGTTTTTGATAACTTTTACAATGAGCGCTCTCTCTATGAAGATGGACGCATTGATGATGTTGTCTCTCAGTTAAGAGAAAAGGGTTATGTCTATGAGAAGGATAATGCGGTATGGTTTAAGACAACGAAATTTGGCCATGAAAAGGACCGGGTAATTATCAAGAGCAGTGGCGAGCCTACCTATCGACTGCCGGATATTGCCTACCATCGTGAGAAATTCAGGCGTGAGTTTGACTGGTTGATTGATATTTTCGGTTCAGACCATATTGCTACTGTTCCCGATGTTATGGCCGGCGTTGAGCAAGGCGGACTCGCAGATGGAGTTTGATCTTGATCTGGCCACCAGAAAGAGTCAGGAAAATCCGGTCTATTATGTTCAGTATGGCCATGCCCGTCTCTGTGCTATACAGAGGAAGGCAGCAGAAGGGGGAATTGAGAGAGGACCCGTTGACGCTGTGGACAGTTCTCTTCTGCAGGAGCCGGAAGAGCTGGATCTGCTGAAAACCATGTCAACTTTCCCGGTGGTAATTGAAAGTGCAGCTCTGGAACTGGCACCTCATAAGGTGATTTTTTATCTTATCGAGCTGGCCAGCCAGTTTCACAGTTACTATAACAGGCACAAAGTGATAACTGATAACAGAGCCCTGACCCAGGCGCGTCTCTGTCTCGCTGAGTCACTGCGAATTGTTCTGAGGAACGGCCTCGATATTATCGGTCTTACAGCTCCCGAAAAAATGTAAAATGTTTTACATGATGGCGTCGTAAAAAGTCTGATCTCCTACGCTTGGGAGTCTATGTTTATCTGTATATCAAACTTTTCGAAGTCTACGCTTATCTGACATAGCCATCTAAGGATTTGAACGACCTTTTTACGAGTTTGTCTTATATGGCAGCAAAGAAAAAGAAACAGATAAAAAAACTGAAATTTGAACTGACCAGAAGTGCTGTTCTCGGCATTGCCGTCGTTATGTTCTGCCTTTTTTTGTGGATGTTTCTTATCGGTGTATGGGCCGGACAGTCTCTGCTCCTGCCCTCCTACGGGAAAAAAGTGTCGATTGTTGACAAGAGAGCCGATCAACTCAGTGAACCTCTGGTGATTAAAGCAGTAAAAAAAGCAGTAAAAAAATGAAGATTTTATCTTCTTCCTCTATTAACAGTAAACCATGCTTCTGTTGCCTGGAATTACTTGAGTTATACGGGCAATAAGATGAATAACTTATTTATATAACTAACTTAAACAACCTTTTCCAGTTTCTCGGAATCTACATTTACCTGTTTTTTCTTACAGAAGTTCTGGAGTAAGGCACCAAATAATGGCTTGGAACAATGATAGGAAAAATACTGACTAAAGTTTTTGGCAGCAGCAATGACAGACTTTTAAAGCAGATCAATCCGCTGGTGGATCACATCAACGGATTGGAAGAGAATATACAGCCTCTTGACGATGGAGCACTGGCCGCCAAAACTGTTGAGTTTAAAGAGCGTATTGCCAAAGGTGAACCTCTTGACGATTTGCTGCCTGAGTCCTTTGCTGTAATCCGGGAGGCTGCCAGGAGAGTTCTCGGTGAGAGACACTATGACGTGCAGCTGATTGGTGGCGTTATTTTGCATCAGGGGAAAATAGCGGAGATGAAAACCGGTGAGGGAAAGACCCTTGCATCCACTTTGCCTGTGTATCTGAATGGACTTACCGGAAAAGGTGTTCATGTGGTCACTGTCAATGATTATCTGGCTGCCCGCGATGCAGAGTGGATGGGACAGGTATATAATTTTCTCGGCATGAGTTTTGGCAAGATAGTTCATGGATTGATGGATGAGGAGCGGAGGCAGGCATATGCTGCCGATATTACCTATGGTACGAATAACGAGTTTGGCTTTGATTATTTGCGGGATAATATGAAGTTTGAACTGAGTGATTTCTGTCAGCGAGGTTTTAATTTTGCGATTGTGGATGAGGTTGATTCCATTCTTGTAGATGAAGCGCGAACTCCTCTTATCATTTCCGGTCCTGCTGAAATATCGACGGAAATGTATAATACGGTTAACCGTATTATGTCAAAATTCCAAAAGGAAGAGCATTATACGGTTGATGAAAAATCAAGGCAGGTTTCCCTCACTGATGATGGTGTTGTTCTCGGTGAGAAACTTCTGGATGTGGAAAATCTCTACGATCCGTCAAGTATTGAAAAACTCCATCATTTAAATCAGGCACTCAAAGCTCACGTTATCTTTAAAAAAGATGTCGATTATATCGTTAATAATGGTCAGGTGGTCATTGTCGATGAATTCACCGGACGAACGATGGAAGGGAGGCGTTACAGCGAGGGGTTGCACCAGGCTCTTGAAGCCAAAGAAAAGGTGAATGTTGAGCAGGAGAACCAGACACTTGCTTCAATTACTT
>JAFDME010000129.1 GCA_019306075.1 Deltaproteobacteria bacterium
CAGGTCACCACCATGCTCGGCCACTATGGTAACTCCGAGAATTTTATCTTTACCCGGCCTGGTAAGTACCTTGATAAAACCACGATCAGAACCGTCGGCAATGGCCCGGTCAAGTTCTCCCATATCGAAACGGGTTACTTCATAATCAACGCCCTTCTCCTTCGCCTCCTGTTCATTTAAACCGACCCTCGCAACTTCCGGTGCAATAAAGGTTGTCCACGGAATAACAGAATAATCCACCTTGAACTTTTTCCACTCGCCAAACAGTGAATTAACTGCGGCGTACCACGCCTGATGCCCTGCGGTATGGGTAAACTGGTATGGTCCGGCAATGTCTCCCGCCGCAAATATGTTTGGATAGAGAGTTTCAAGATAGTCATTGGTCGTCACGGTTCTTTCGACTGGAATGCCCAGTTTCTCAAGGCCATACCCTGTCAGCCGCGCAGATCTCCCTACAGCACAGATAAGAACATCATAGGTCAGTCTCTTCTCCTCACCATCATGCTCCACAACAATAATTTTCTCATCCCCCTCCCTCTCACAGCGAAGAGCGCTATGCTCCGTCAGCACCTGAACTCCATCCTGTTCAAGTGACGCCCTGGCAAACGCCGAGACCTCAAGGTCCTCCCTTCCCATGATTCTGTCCCCTCTTTCAACCTGCAAAACTGTAGAACCGAGCCGGGCAAAGCTCTGGGAGAGTTCACAGCCGATGGGTCCTCCTCCCAGAATGACAAGACGCTGCGGAGGTTTTTCACATTCAGCCAGCTCCTCCCAGAGAGTATCACTTGTGAGAAACCCTGATTCCTCAATGCCCGGCAGCGGCGGCACAAAGGGTTCCGCACCGGCTGCGATAATTACAGCACGACTTGTCAACTTCACTTTCTCCCCGTCAGCCATTGCAATCTCGACCGTCCAGGGGTCAACCAGCGTTGCATATCCCTGCAGCACTTCGACTCCAAGTTCGGTATATCTCTCAACACTGTCATGGGGTTCCACCGTAGCAATAACCTTATGAACACGTGCCATCACCTTTCTGAAACTGAATTTGGCTGCGGTCTCCTCAAGCCCGTAATGCTCACCGTTTTTCATATGATGAACAATTTTTGCGCTTTTAATAAAAGCCTTGCTCGGTACACAGCCATAGTTGAGACAATCCCCGCCCATCTTATGAGCCTCCACCAGAGTCACTTTTGCACGGACAGCTGCAGCTATATAGGAACTGACGAGTCCTGCAGCGCCGGCACCAATAACAATAAGATTACGATCAAAACTTTTCGGTTTCTGCCAGGCAGCGTACACCTTCTTCTTTTTTATCCAGCCGGTAATTCTCTTTGCTATAAGGGGGAAGAGCCCAAGCAGTGCAAAAGAGAGCAGCAGCGGCAGAGAAACAATATCACCGGGCGTGTCAATGCTGCCCAGTTGGGTACCCGCGTTAACATAGATAACCGTCCCTGCGAGCATGCCGAGCTGACTGACCCAGTAGTAAGTGAACGTCTTGATAGGAGTTAACCCCATCAGGATATTAATCAGAAAAAATGGAAATATCGGCACCAGCCGCAGGGTAAACAGATAAAAGGCTCCCTCCGACTTTACCCCTTCATTTATGGCGGCCAGCCTGTCTCCAAAACGACTCTGAACACTTTCCTTGAAGAGATATCGGGAGACGAGAAATGCCAGTGTTGCCCCTATTGTCGAGGCAAAAGAAACCAGAACCAGGCCCCAGATCAGACCGAACAATGCTCCCCCGGCAAGAGTCATCAATACCGCTCCCGGCAGAGAGAGTGCGGTAACGACAACATAGAGTATAAAGAACATCAGACTGACCAGAAAAGGAGAATTCGTCTTCAGCTGTTCAAACGCAGCCTGATTTGATTTTATATTTTCCAGAGTGAGAATCTGATCTACATCAAAGGCAAAAAAACTGACGGCAACTGCTGCTAAAATCAGAATTAAAAGAAGTTTTTTCATTATTTTTATCCTGGGTTAAAATGCAATGGTTTTCACCCGATAACTGAAGGAGTTGTGTATAAGAGAGTTACTTATCCATTTTTATTCTCTTTTTGTAAAATTAAGCCGGGAG
The DNA here is from genome assembly GCA_019306075.1 of Deltaproteobacteria bacterium. Taxonomy (GTDB): domain Bacteria; phylum Desulfobacterota; class Desulfobulbia; order Desulfobulbales; family Desulfocapsaceae; genus Desulfomarina. The sequence goes on from JAFDME010000129.1 coordinate 2,081, forward strand.
GAAAACCGGCAACCATATCCTGCGATAGAAAACTTCCATGACAATTGAAGCTCCAGCAGGTAGTATACAGGTAGTGATCTTATTTATCAGTACTCGCCCTGCAGTATGTTGCCATGAAAGATTATTATAAAGTACTCCTGGTTACCAGATCTTCAACCGAAGATGAAATCCGTCGAAACTATCGCAAACTGGCGATGCAGTACCATCCGGACCGAAACCCTGACTCCCGGGAAGCCGAGAAAAAGTTCAAGGATATTGCTGAAGCCTACGGAGTACTGACAGATCCGGTTAAAAGACGCCAGTACAACAGGCTGAAAGCAAAGGGCAGGGACGGCTACTCCACCGAAAACAGCGAAGAAAGTTTTTCTTACAGCCAGGAGGATATTCTCCGTGATCTTTTCAAAGATCCCCGTTTCCAGGGGATGTTCCGGGGCGTACTGCGTGAATTTCAAAGATCCGGCTTTCGCTCAAACTCTAAATTCATTCAAAAAAGCCTCTTTAACGGCAAAGGGGGCATCTTTCTCGGCGGCATCTTCTTCTTTGGTTCCCTGGCCGGCCCGATGTTATCAAGAGCAGCCAGAAAGACCACATCCGGCAACTCTTCCCTGCTTAAATCTTTGGGTTCCTCCCTGGGATCCATTCTGGGATCAACAGAGAAAAAAAGCAGCCCGGCAACAACAGCCGGCCCGGAGCTGCGCAGACAACTGGAACGTCATGACACAACCTATTACACTCCTCTGACTGCAGATGAGATGAGGCTGGGAAAAACTGTCCAGGTTGTTGTTTATGGAAAGAGTGGCGAACAAACCCTTAAGGTAAAAATTCCTCCGGGCAGCAGAGTCGGCAGAAAACTACGCATCAGGGGTAAGGGCCAGCCGGGGCCATATGGTCGTGGAGATCTCTACCTGAATCTGGTCCTGCAGAAGTCAAACTGATAATTCTTCAATCATGATCGTTCACTTTAATACGGCTGGAAACACAGGCGTAGCAAGAACCTGAGCGGATCCTTGCCGCATCAGTAAGAGACAGGACCCCGACAATATTGTCAGGGTTCACTTTATGGACAAACAACCGGTGAATATCAGCAATAGTCATTTTTTTTATAGCCTCCTCCAGCAGCAGACCGACATCACAGGTTGAAACGGGACTGCTCATAACCGTACCGGCCTCCACCTCGGGATCCACACCATGCCTGTAGCTGAGGGCCAGATCAGTTTTTGATATAACACCGCAGGGTAGACCCTTAGCATCGGTGACCAGCATAGCGCCGAATCGGTAGGCAGAGAGAGTTTCCATCACCGTATTCAACGTTTCGTTCAAGCCAATCCCTTTGACACTCGCTGTCATAACCTCCCTGACGGTGAAACGCCGGACAGGATCATCCTGACCTGAGCGGGTACCACCCTGCAAATGACTGTATTCACACTGGTGGCAATATTGATACAAAAGCCCGACGATATCGGGATACGCCAGGGCACCAACAATATCCCCCTCACCCTTATCCATAACATACAGACGGTATACGCCGCTCTCGCGCATCTGTTCCAGGGCAGCTTCAAGGGAGTCTCCTGAATAACAGAAAAGGGGGGGAGTCACCATAATATGCTCCAGGGGAGATTCTATGGGCAGTCCGGCATAATAGGCTCCCATAATATCTGTTTTTGATACCACACCGACTGATTGTCCCCGAGAATCAACAATAAGAAGAGCATTAATTTTATATTTTATGAGAACGGTAATTCCATGATCAATGGATTTCACCTGATCAAGCTGAATCACCTGGCGGCGCATGGCCTCACTGACACCCAGGTTTCGAAGGGTATTCTTCCGGTTTATTTGAGCCATTTTTTATCCAGAACTATTTAAGAGTCTACGCCCGATAAACGGCATACTTTCCTTGATGCTGCCACCGATTACACCGTTTTAGAAGGCATTCTTTTTTCCTGCTTTTTCATGACAGCCTGCAGGAAGTAAGGTACTAACGCAGACAAGCTGCAAGTAAGTACCTTGGAGGTCGACCTATTTTTACGGCTGAATACTTCCCTCATTTCCTTGTTTTTTATTACAGCTTTTACGAAGTAAGGTACTAACTATTTTTCAATCCGGTGTCAGCCACTTATACGCTCCAGTAGATGATTAAACAGATCTGAAATATAAACGATGCCGATGACACGCTGCCCTTCTACCACCGGCAGGCGGCGGACATGCTTTTTTATCATGATATCGAGAACCATCATCAGATTGGTCCCGGGAGTGACCGTGACTACATCGGAGGTCATGATATCCCCCACCTGAATAGATTTGATACGATTACCGGCAGCATCTATCACTCCGGCAATCTCCAGATCTTCCATGGCTCCCCATACGTGGATATGTTTGGGGCGCAGGTAGAGCAGAATATCATACATGGAGAGCATTCCCACCAGATCCCGATCTTCATCAGATACGATCATACCAAATAATCGCCGGCCCTGGATATTAAAACTTTCTCTAAACATTTCAATTGCTTCAATCACCGGTGTTTGAGGAAGCAAGGTAGAAAATTGAGTAACCATAATATCAGCTGCTGTTGTTTTCATTTTCACACTCCAAAATAGATAGACAAATCAAACAACTACTCACATTCAGAACACTGAAGAATAACCATGGAGGTCAAGACAATCAGAATACCGGGTAAAACCGAAAGTGAAGGTAATCCATGCCCCAGCCCCAGGTCGATCAATAGCACCATGCCCGGATAGAGATAAGAATATGCCATCACCCGTGTAGAACCAAGAAAAGGAATCGAATACTGGGTCAGGAAAAAGGTAACTACCGTCGTAAAAACCGCAAGATAGCAGACACCGATCCAGACACCTGCAGGGATATCACTCCACCTCACCCCCGGCAGTTTATAACCACTGAAGAGAAACAGCCAGCAACTACCGGAAAACAGCACCCAGAAAGTCATCACCGCCATCGGTTCACCTCGATGCAGCAATTTCACCAGAGGGGTATAGAGCCCGATAGCGAAACCTCCCGCAAGAAAGATCAGGTCTCCCTTATTCAACTCCATCGCAAGAAAAACGGAAAAATCACCCCTGAAAATAACCCATATGGCACCAACCATGCCACAGAAAAGAGCGGCAAGCTTTCCCCCCGTCAATTTCTCTGACAGAAGAAAAAATGCGTAAAACCATGAAATACTGGGCACCAGTGTAAAAATAACACTGGTATTCAATGGTGTCGTATATCTGAGTGAGAGAAACATGCACCAGAAGAAAACAACCAGACAACCGCTTATTATGCTGCAGCGCCAAAACAGATCAAAGCTGAAAGTTGCCCCGTATTTATAGTAAATCAACGGTGCGAAAACCATTGAGGCGATAACAAAACGTATCAGCGTCAAAACTGCAGGATCAAGCTGGTCAGTTATTGCCGCCCCGACGATAAAAGAGGTGGAGACAAGGGCTGCAGATATCACCATAAGCAGATGAATAAAGAGCAGGGAGTGATTGCGGGAAGAGATCATCCGCCTGAACGGATCTCCGTTTCACCTCCTGCCTGTTCCCCCTTCTTTCGTATATGATCAAGAGTTGCCATTGCAGAGGCAACCATGCTACTGATATCACTGAAATTACTTGGTATTATCATGGTATTACTCTCTTTTGCCAACCTGCCAAATGCATCGACATACTGTTTTGCCACTTCCAGGTTGGCTGCATCCTGGCCCCCCGGGGATGAAAGGGCGGCCGCGACTTTTTCGATCCCTTTTGCGGTAGCATCAGCTACCTTGAGAATCTCCTGAGCTCGACCTTCCGCTTCATTGATCCGTTTCATTTTTTCACCTTCAGAAAGGGATATAGCCTCTCCGCGATCACCCTCGGCCCGATTGAGAATTGCCTGTTTCTCTCCCTCTGAACGTGCTATTTCCGCCCGCTTCTCCCTTTCCGCCTTCATCTGTTTTTCCATGGCTTCAAGAACAGTTCTCGGCGGCTGAATATCTTTAATTTCATAGCGAAGAACTTTAATTCCCCAGTTCATTGCCGCTTCATCAAGGGCCATAACCACCTGACCATTCAATGTTTCTCTGGCCTCAAAGGTACTATCGAGTGTAATCTTGCCGATAGCGGAACGTAAACTTGTCTGGGCAAGCTGACTGGCTGCAAAATGATAATTTTCAATACCATATGCTGACATTTTAGAGTTTACTACCTGGAGATAAAGAATACCGTCAACCTCCAGAGTAACGTTGTCAGCAGTAATGCAGGTCTGAGCACTGATATCAATCGGCTCCTCTTTCAGGTTCCGTCTGTATGCAATTTTATCCAGGAAGGGAAAAAGAATATGGAAGCCGGCCGCCAGGGTCGTCCTGTACTTGCCCAGCCTCTCCACAACATACTCCGAGCGCTGGGGTACAACTACCGCAGCCTTGAGCAGAACGACAACAACCAGCACCAGTATAAATCCAAGAGCAATCAGATTTTGTTGCATACTATTTTTACCTCCATCTTTTATATGTCAAAGCTACACCCTTTCAACATGTATAATAAGACCTTCCTGAGAGACAATGGAGATAATTTCTCCCTCGTCAATCTCCTCCTCAGCGGCAGCCCTCCAGAACGTCCCGGAATATCTAATCCGCCCCTCGGCAGGGGGATCAATCCTGCTGGTCACAACCCCTCTGTCTCCCACCGTGACAAGCGGGATGTCCAGATCCTCCTCAGCAGGGGGGTGTATGAATTGCCTCTGAACTATATTCCGCAGAGAAAACAGTGCGACCAGTGAAGCGATGATAAACAGTGCCAGCTGCCAGCTGAGACTCAAATGAAAAAGATACACAGCCAGGGAGGTGAGCAGCGCTCCCAGACCAAAAAAGAAGAGAATAAACCCCGGCACGGCAAGTTCGAGAAAAAACAACATCACCCCCATTATCAGCCAGAACAACGGCGCTGTTACAACTCCCATCCTGTCACCTCCAGGCGACTCTTATTTGACCCTGCAGCAAACAATCGGTGATACAGTACACCGTGCAGGATTATAAACATCGGAACAGTCCAGATCAGACCAAGACCGAAGACAATAAAGGAAATAAAATGGACCAAAGCCATAAGACCAAATAATCCGAAGGCCCGCCACCAAACTTTATGAATCACCTTTCTTGAAACCTTCATCGCCTCCCGGGCTGACAGTTCTCTGCCCACAATGAGTGGCAGAGTAAGACTGTAACAGACCGCCAGATATATTCCCGGAACAACGAGAAAGATAAGACCAATACCGATAAAGAGTGCCTGGAGAAGCACTGCCAGAATAATCTGACCGGCAAAAGGCCCTCCTCTGAAGATCAACCTCCAGGAGACGGGTTCTCCTGCCACCTTCTCCATTCCGATATAAAGCAGTCCGGCAGTGAGAATGAAGAAAACCATGCTGATTACCAGCTGGACAACAGAACAGATCCCGTAACCGGAGACAGCCATCCGGGTGAGCCCGCAGGAGGGTATAAAAAACGATACAGCCGCCTCCATCAGCAGCACCAAAAGATAGATAAAGGCTATTGCCGCCCAGATGGACGCTTTGGCCCCCTTTGTCTGCTGCCAGGTATCCTTTATTACAGCAGTAACTGAAATCCTGTCCGGTTCTTCAATTATATTCAGATTGACTTCTTTTCCGCCACATTCAGTTCCCGGATCTTTTCTCCAGGGAAAAACACCAAAACTGGTACCGCATATGGGGCACCTCACCATTTTCTCCCTGTAGGAGTCGTCCCCGGTACCCTCTGCCCCGCAATGGGGACAAATCAATCTCATGTACAATCCTCCTGCCGAACTACTCCTCTTCAAAGCAGAACCCGGTTCAGTCCCCCAGGAAAGTGAATACCTCAGGAGAACACATTCCCATGTTCCTGATCTCTGCATGCCATTCGCTGGTATCTAACATCCACCCGATGACAACGTATCAGATTATAAAAGAAATTGAACAAAATCCATAAATTTCGTATCTTAATTACCACTGAACCTCAGCTACCAATAGGTGCCCTTCTTTTAATTTAGCTGGCACCAAGGGTTACAGCAGGGTACCGACAAACAATCCCGCAGCGAGGCACGAGCGTGGACGTTTGCCGGTACCCTGCTGTAACACTGCGGTTCAGGGAAACCTGCAAATAATGAAGCTGCGTTTGAATGGTAATTAAATTTCGTATTATCGGGAAGAAACAGGCAAATACGCCTTTACTCATCTCCGGGAACCTGCAATGGACAAGATAGTGATCGCCGCGATGGCCAGAAATCGAATTATTGGTAAAGATAACACCTTACCCTGGCATATCCCTGAAGAACTGCAACTTTTTAAAAAGACCACCATGGGCTGCCCCATGGTCATGGGAAGAAAGACCTTCGAATCATTTCCCGCCCCTTTGCCGGGTCGGCGCCATATAGTTCTCAGCCGCAATAAAAAGTACAAACCTGCAGGCGCAGAGGCCGCCGAATCCCTTGATGCAGCCTTTCAAATGTGCGATCAGGCGGAAAAGATCTTTATTATCGGCGGTGCAGAAATTTTCAGGCAGGCTCTGGAGCATGCGACAACAATATTACTCACTCTTCTTCAGCGGGAGGTCGAGGGAGATGTAAGCTTCCCGGAACTCCCGGAAGATCAATTCGAAGAGGTTTCCAGAGTGGAGCACACCAGTGGCTCGGAGCCGTTCTCTGTTGTCACTTACAGGAGAACCATCCTCTAGGAGCCTGTCCGAGAATCCATTTTGCCAAAACTCCTCGTTAACTTCAAAAAAATAATGCTCGCAGATAAGCGTAGACTTCGATATCACGTATATGGTTATGCTTATTTTTTAGGAAAAACCTCGATTTTGAACAAAATACGTATTCTCGGACAAGCT
>JAFDME010000130.1 GCA_019306075.1 Deltaproteobacteria bacterium
CATTTTTTTTTTTTTTTTGTGGATATATCCGATAACGGTTTCAGCGTTGACAATATATTCGCCATTCATTTCCATCTTGACCCGGAGTACACCGTGTGTTGCAGGATGCTGGGGGCCAACATTGAGAACAAATGTCTCGTCCGGTTGGAGTTGAATTGGAGAACTCATACCTTGAAATCCTTTAAGAGTGGATGAAAATCCGCGTCTTCAGGGAGGAGCAGCGGGATAAGGTGGGGGTGTCCATCAAATTTTACGCCGAAGAAATCATGCGTTTCACGTTCATGCCAGTTAGCTCCGGCATAAATAGGTGTTATTGTGGGGATAATGGGATTGTCGCGGTCAACTCGTGTCCTGATGACAACTCTGCATGTATCAAAATCATAACGGCTGAAGTCGTAGATTATCTCGATCTGTCCTTCTTTAATCCAGTCTACCCCTGTTATGCTTTCAATAAAAAATTCAGCGTCGTCAACAATGGTGACAGCATCGGTGAGTTGATCGGGGGACACCTGCGCATCAAGGTGGTAACCATGTACAGCATAGTCACACTCTATCACACCGTTTCCCCTAGGTTCTTTTTCAGGCTTTGCTTTCTTTTCCTTCTTATCGACTATTTCTTCTACGGAGTCCTCTTCCTGGATGACCGGAGCGGGATCCTCTGGGGGAAATAAATTCTGCAAAGCAAGCTTGGTCTTTTCTATAATCATACAGTAATACTCCGAAAGCTGGGGGATAACCTTAACTGTTGAGGTCTGGCCTACTCAAGGATACAATTTACGCAACTTCAGGATTGTCCCATCTCTTCCAGTCGGAGACAAGATGCTCGAGTTCTATAATACCCTGTAACAGGGCTTCAGGACGTGGCGGACATCCCGGGACGTAGACATCCACGGGAAGAAATTCATCAGCTCCGAGGACTATGGAGTACTGACCTTCAAAGGCAAAAGGGCCGCCGGAAATGGCACAGTTGCCAAGGGCCATAACCCATTTAGGTTCAGGCATCTGGTCATACAGGGTCTTGATGCCGGGCATCATTTTTTTTGTAATGGTTCCGGCAACAATCATCACATCACTTTGTCTGGGGGAAGGGCGGAATACTTCTGCTCCAAATCTGGACATATCAAACCTGGCACAGCCGGTGGCCATCATCTCAATGGCACAACAGGCGATGCCAAAAGTCAGCGGCCAGAGTGAGTTGGCCCGACCTATGTTGATGAGTTTGTCTGCTATTGCAAATTGAACTAATGACGAAGGTACGTTTTGCGTTCCCACTTAAACACTCCCTTAATCCAGGCATAAATAACTGCTAATGATAAGATTCCAACAAATAATATAACTTCTATAAAATCACGAATTGACGATGCAAACTGGACATCGTTATAGGCAGTTGCAACGGGGAAGAGGAACAGAACATCTACGTCAAAGGCGAGAAAAATAAGGGCATAGAGGTAAAAGACGACATTATACCGGATCCAGGGATCGCCAATAGGATCCATGCCGCACTCAATGGCCTGGAGAGAATGATTGCTTACCTGTCGTGTTTTCCTGGGCATAAGGAGGTAGACAATGGCAATAGGGCCAAGGGCAAATGCCAGACCCCCAAGTGTAAACGCAGCAATCCAGAGCACATCTTCCTGATAAAGAAACGAAGTGAACTGTAGTTCCATTGTAATTTCCTGTGAAGATAGTATTGGAGACAAGACCCGACATTGAACGCATGATCATCCATGGTTGATGTTGATGAATGATCAAATCGCGCGTAATTTAAATAATTGTGGTGAGGGTGTCAATAGGAAATTCTTTGGGATATGTCACGATGTGGCATTTTACGATGGTTGAATTAATTGGAAATCCTTACGGGAAAAAGACTTGAGAAAGATAGCAGAAATGCTATATTGGCCATCAACAGGTAAGTAAAAACGATACGAAATATCAATAATATTGAAAAGCAAATCAGGGTCATATCATGCCTATCACATTGAGACAATTAGAAATATTCATAGCTGTTGCTGAAACTGCGCAAGTTACGAAAGCCAGCAAGAAGTTGTTCGTGACTCAGTCCGCTGTGAGTATGGCATTGGCAGAACTTGAGAACCAGCTCAGTGGTTCACTTTTCGATAGACACGGGAGAAGTCTGCTTCTTAATGCCCGGGGTCGTTATCTGTTGCCTCTGGCCAAAGAGATCACCTGCCAGGTTGGAAATATCGAGAATATCATGTCTGAGCGAAATGATACCCTGGAGGGGCATATTGAGATTGTCGCAAGTACGGCTCTGGGAAATTATATTCTCCCCTATCTTATTGGTGCTTTCAAACGCATTCATCCCAAAGTACATGTAAACATGCTTGTGTACAATACAATGTATGCGGAACAGCTTGTGCTCGAAAGAAAAATGGACCTGGGTTTTGTGGAGGGGCTTTTTTCCGGAGAAGAGGAGCTGCTTGCCCGGACCTGGTTTGATGATGAACTTGTAGTACTGTGTGGTCCAACCGATCCCCTTGCCCACAACGAAGTTTTTAATATGGAAGAAGATCTGAAGGGAAAAAAGTGGATTATGCGGGAAGATGGTTCTGGGACTGTGGCTATTATTCGCAGCAGGTTCGGCAGCTATATGGATGATGTGAATATAGTGATGGAGATGGGGCACCCGGAAGCTATCAAAAGAGCAGTTGAATGTGGTGCGGGAATAACCTGCCTGTCTGCTCTGACCATATGTCGTGAAGTTGAAAACGGCTGGCTGAAAAGCCTGAAAATTGATGGTATTGACATGAAAAGAAAATTGAGCATTATACAGCGAAGGGATTTTGAGCTGACTGATGCTCATGCAGAATTTCTTGCATTTTGTGACGTGATGACCATCTGCACCGAATCGAGGATCTGCTTGTCCTCTCCCTGGAAACTGCAGTCGCTGCTGGCGAGATATTCGGCCCTGAAAAAATAGAGATGTTTGTGGAGGTCTGTCCTCAGTAGACTACTTTTACCAGGTTCAATCCGTGGGGCGGGGCTGTTTGACCCGCCAGGGTTCTGTCTCCTGCCTGCATAATCTCTCCGAAACCATGTGGTGTCAATCGACCTCGTCCTGCATCGAGTAATGTGCCTACCATATTGCGTACCATACTACGCAGAAAGCCATCCCCGGAAAAATTAATCAGGACTCTATTGTTACTTTCCCGGCGAAGTGATGCTCTGGAAATAGTTCTGACTGCGCCGCGGCCACCAGTGTTTCTTTTATCTCTTGACCCGGAATTCTCAAAGGATGAAAAATCGTGGGTTCCTTCAAGCTGGACGAGGCAATCCTCCATAACATTGAAATTAAGGCTGGCTTTTATGTGCAGTGAGTAAAGTCGCTGGGTGGGAGGCTGGATTTCTCCAGTGAATATGGCGTAACGGTACTGTTTTCCAAGCGCCGAGAATCTGGCGTGAAAATCTTCTGAAACCGCTTTTGCAGAGAAAATCCTGATGGAGGCGGGAAGCATCGAATTAAGCGCCCGGGAGAAATTCTCTGTGGAGACGGAACATGTTGTTCTAAAATGTGCTACCATCCCCTCTGCATGGACACCGGCGTCAGTTCGCCCAGCTCCATGAAGAGAAATCTTGTCACCGGTTATACGGTTGAGCCGGGTTTCGATTTCACCCTGAATAGTCCGTTTTTCTTTCTGCCTTTGCCATCCACTATAGCCGGTGCCGTCATAGGCAATGTCCAGCCTGATATTACGGTATAATTGAAACATGAATTATTGTCCCGATATGAATAAGTCATCTCAGGGTGCCGGCGGCAATCCATAAGAAAACAATGAATTTTGCGAGGGGAAGGCACGTTGGCGGTTTCTTTTTCGATTTCAGGTTATATATTTTCATAACAGCGGAGCGGTATCATCGCTGTGAAATGTGGTTTGCGGGCTGGGAAATTACGGAAAGAGGGGGATGATTTCCAGCCCGGTTGTCTCCTTAAAGCCGCACATCAGATTCATATTCTGGATTGCCTGGCCGGCGGCGCCCTTGACCACATTATCGATGGCGGTCATAACAATGATACGGTTGGTGGCGGTGTCGATCTTGAAACCAATGTCACAGAAATTTGATCCCCGTACATACTGGGTTGCGGGAAAGGAATCTTCCTGGAGCAGTCGGATAAAGGGTTGTGATGTGTATTTTTGCTTATACAGTTCCTCTATTCGAGTCTGCTCGAAACCCGGGTTGAGGCTGGCATACACTGTACTTAATATTCCCCGCGACAGGGGCAGAAGGTGTGGAGTAAAAGAGATTGTTATCTCTTCTTCTGCCAGCAGGCTGAGTTCCTGTTCTATCTCCGGAGTGTGTCTGTGACTGCGACCGACTTTGTAAGGTTTGAAACCGTCATGTACCTCGCAGAAAAGCGAACCCACCTGAGCAGACCGTCCGGCGCCGGTGGCACCAGATTTTGAATCTGCGATGATCGTCCGGGGTTGGATTGCACCAGCTTCAAGTAATGGTGCCAGCCCTAAAATGATGGATGTGGGATAGCATCCCGGGTTTGCCACCAGGCTGGTTGTTTTGATTGATTTGCCATAGAGCTCCGGCAGGCCGTAGACGGCTTCCTGGAGAAGATGGCCTGAGGTGTGAGGCTGGTACCATTTTTCATAGATCTGCTGATCCCTGATGCGAAAATCGGCAGAGAGATCAATCACTTTTTTGCCGGCGGACAGGAGTTCAGGTACTATGTTCATTGCTGTCTTGTGGGGCACTGCGGTAAAAAAGAGATCAGCTCTCTCTTGCAGTTGTTCCGGCGGAAGATTTTCACATCTGATATTGAGCCGGCTTCTCAGGTTGGGAAATATTTCTGCGAGCGGCCGTCCCTCATACTGTCTCGATGTGGCCACTGTGATTTTCACCTCAGGGTGATTGCACAGCAATCTGGCGAGTTCTGCGCCGGTGTACCCTGATGCTCCAATTATTCCAACGTTTATCATGGTTGCAATTTACCAGTAAAAAATAAAAAAAGGGAACGACAGCAGAACTGTCATTCCCTTTGCGGCTTGTGCCTGTAATCACAGTCTCTTGCTTACTGCATGCATGACCCTGCAGAAGAAGTGCTGAAAAATACGTTTTAGCGCTTGGAAAACTGAAATTTCGCGCGAGCACCTTTCTGACCGTACTTCTTACGCTCTTTTACTCGAGGATCGCGGGTAAGAAGTCCGGATTGTTTAAGAGGCAGTCTGGTTTCGGGATTTGTTACAAGAAGAGCCTTGGCAATCCCGTGACAGAGGGCGTCTACCTGGGCCGCTTTTCCACCACCTTTGAGGGTAGCTGTAACATCGAACTGCTCAGTCGTTTCGGTAACTTTGAAAGGCTTTTCAATTTTATGACCTTTGAAAATCCGGCCGAAATAATCATCAGCTTCCATCTTGTTGACAGTTACTTTGCCTGTCCCCGGGCTGAGCCACACCCTGGCAATTGCATTCTTTCTTTTTCCGGTGGCGTAAAACTGATCTTGAGCCATTATTGTTTCTCCAGGATTAAATATCTAAGGCAGCAGGTTGCTGTGCTGCGTGTGGATGATCTTTACCAGCATATACCTTCAGTTTTTTTAACTGGGCACGACCAAGTTTGTTTTTGGGCAGCATACCTTTGACCGCGATGGTGATAAGTGATGTCGGGTTCTTGGTAAGAAGCTCCTTGGCGCTCATTTCTTTGATCCCTCCAACGTATCCGGTATGGCGGTAATATTTCTTATCGTTCAGTTTATTGCCTGTCAGCCGGATTTTCTCCGCATTGGTTACAACGATGAAATCACCATTATCGATAAAGGATGAGAAAGTTGGTTTGTGTTTTCCACGCAGCCTGGATGCTATTTCTGATGCCAGACGTCCCAGTACCTTGTCCTCTGCATCGACAACGTACCATTTTCTATCGATCTCGTTGACTGGAGCAAGATAGGTTTTCATTGTGTCCCTCGAAAAATGGTCGATCAATTAATAAAAAAAGGCCCGAACATTGCCGAACCTTTTGAATATACAATGGAGCGGGAAACGAGATTCGAACTCGCGACTTCAACCTTGGCAAGGTTACACTCTACCACTGAGTTATTCCCGCTCAATTTGTTTTGTGTTAAAACTGCGGTGTTTATACAAAGTCTGATATTTAGTGTCAATAAAAAAACATTCAGGCTCGAATTTTTCATTATAATTATTTCCAGTCCAATTGTCACGAAAAATAGAGAAGGTTTTTGCCTTATGAGGTATAATGTCTTTATAAACATCCAATCAAAGGATATGATTTCTCTCGTTTTAATGGTCTCATTGATAGTACTTTGCCAGTAGGTGCTAAAGGGCAAGGCCGGAAAGTGATCTTCAATGCCACTTTGGCCATGAAGTTGTGTATTGCCTTTCCTGATGCAAATTGGAACTACTGCAGGATGCCGGCCGGCAGCAGTCGATTTTTTGATAAACAGAATGTAACAGAGCAGAACTGATATGGAAAAAAGTGAAACCAGAAGAGGTGGTATCGTTTCAAGAAAGACGATGGAGACTGAGATTCAGCTTGATCTGGCAATAGACGGCAGCGGTACTGCAGAAATAAAAACCGGTGTGCCTTTTCTCGATCATATGCTGACCCTCTTTACCGTTCATGGATTTTTCGATCTTAAACTGACCGCCGTCGGTGATACTGAGGTTGACGATCACCATACTGTTGAGGATATCGGCATATGTCTGGGCCAGGCGATTTCAAAAGCCCTCGGGGATAAAGGTGGTATCGCCAGGTATGGCAGTTGCTGCCTGCCCATGGATGAAACACTGGTGAGAGTAGTTATTGATATTTCCAATCGCCCTTTTCTCCATTATGATGCTCCGGTAGATGAGCAGAGACTGGGGACATTTGATACCTTTCTCTGCAGGGAGTTTTTTCGTGCCGTCTGTCAGCATGGAGGACTTACCCTGCATATTGATCTTTTGCATGGGGAGAATGGTCATCATATTATCGAAGCTGCTTTTAAGGGGTTTGGCCGAGCATTAAACGAGGCTGTCTCCCTACTGGAGATACCAGGGTCTTTAAGTTCAAAAGGGTGTCTGTGATCTTTTGCCCGCTGAGGGATTATTTATATTAAGGTGAATGTGTGAAAAAAATATCCAGCTTTATTTTGTTGACGGGTCTTGCTTTGCTCTGGCTGTCGGCCTGTTCCTCTTTTTCCGGCAAAGCCGGGGAGACCGAGGTTCAGCAGCCACTTACGCCGTTGACCTGCATTCTTGTCTTACCTGCCGGTACCTCTGTCGGTAATGATGATACAATCAAATATAATGACGCCAGAGAACTGGAAAAGGGTGCGGCGCTGGCCAGTGCGATTATGGCAAAAGAACTGGCCGGGTATCCCAAAGTGAGGGTTCTTTCCTCCAGCCAGGTTTCGGCCCTTGTTTCTGAAGTATCCGGTGGGCTATCCGGCACTATTGCGGTGCTGAGTGAAAAGCTCAACTGTGACGGGGTATTGACTACTACTGTGAGCAGGTTCAAACAGCGTGAAGGGGGGGAGTATTCATCTGATTCACCGGCATCGGCCAAGTTCAGTATGGTTCTTCGACATGGTGCTACCGGAGCTGTTCTCTGGTCTGCAGACTTTAAAGAGACTCAGGTGTCCTTTTTGAGCAATATACTGTCATTTGACAGGGCCCAGTCCAGAGGGTTTAAATGGATTAATGTAGAAGAACTTCTTGAGCAGGGTATCAAAGAAAGACTGGCTGACTGCCCGTACCTGAATTAGCGGTTGGTTCCATATATAGTTGACTTTTTGATCACCACTAAAGCTCAGTTTCATTATTTGGCAGTTCCTTGAACCGCAGTGTTACAGCAGGATAGAGGCAGACGTCCACGTTCGTGCCTCGCTGCGGGATTGTTTGCCTGTACCCCGCTGCAACCATTGCTGCCAGCGAAATTAGAAGAAGGTCACTTGTTGGTAACTGAGTTTGAGTGGTAATCAGGATAAATTTTATCTTTCCCGCGATATGCGTTTTTTGGGCAGCCGCGGGATTTTTATTTAATCCGCAAATCCATATGCAAAGACGTTTCAGGCTTTCTCCAACCTTGAATCGGAGAATAGGACAGGCGTTGCATGACTACTCCATGCTGGATGACGGGGATAGAGTTATGATCGCTGTTTCCGGCGGTGTCGACAGTCTGGTCCTGGCCGGAGTGCTGAAACTATGGCAGAAAAAGGCTCCCATTCGTTTTGAGCTTACTGCTCAGATTATTGATCACGGATTCTGGCGACACCACGATCTGGGTGTGGATCCCGGGCTATCAATAGGAGAACAGCTGAAACGATTTTCTTTGAAGTATTCCATAGATAATGCCTGGGAAATGAGTGATGACGGTCGTACCTGTTTCCAGTGTTCCCGTAACAGGCGAAGCCAGCTCTTTGATCTTGCCAGGAAGAGGGGATACAACAAAATAGCAATGGGTCATCATAAAGATGATCTTATTGAGACTTTTTTTTTGAATATTCTTTATAGTGGTAATATTTCGACGATGTTGCCCCGGCAGCAGCTGTTTAGCGGAGATCTCTCTATTATACGACCATTGGCCTACGTGGAAAAAAAAGAGCTGGTCGAACTTTCTAGAGAATTGAAAGTTAGTCCTGTTGCCAATCTCTGTCCTCTGGAGGGGAATACACGCCGGGAAAAAGTCCGCATATTACTTGATTCTTTCTGCAGGGACGAAGTCGGGGTAAAAGAATCCATATTCGCTGCTCTTGCCAATGTGAGGCAGGATTATATGCTGTGAATGTATAGGCCGCCTTATAATGTAGTTTTGATGGTATCGTAAAAGGTTCGATTAATTGATTTTTGTACGAAATTATCAATTTTAAGTGGTGAAAAATGAAAACAGCTATCAAATCATTGTTAAAAGATAAACCGGTCGGTTCTGCTGTCTCTATTGCCGGCTGGATC
>JAFDME010000131.1 GCA_019306075.1 Deltaproteobacteria bacterium
GCATACGGCTCATATCCGTAGTGTCCGGGGTTCAATTCCCTGCATCGCCACCAAGTTTATAATACCCTCGTAATCTTCATTGGTTACGAGGGTTTCTTTTTTAGTGGTTGCGGATAGTTGTGGCATCGAGAGAATTTACAGCAGAGTTGCTTTCGTTGGGAATGAGATGACCATAAGTTCTACAGTTACCTGCATTGAGTGGTGACCTGGCATTTCCTTGATCTCTTTCCACTTTCCATGATGTTCACTGCCGGTGACGAAGGTATAGGGCTTTCTACCTCCAGTGGGACTCATGCGCAAGGCTATCTCTTTTCAATGGACAAGGGCATACGAAAAACATGGCCCTCAGGCATATTTTGCTATTTCCCCCTGCATCACCTCATTATTCTATTAGTATCCTGTGTTGACCTGAACATAAAATTAATATAATATAAAGTGTATGGAACAAAAAAATATCATAAAAAGGCGTCTACAGGAGTACATTGCCGGGCGGCTCTTCAAGGGTAAGGTGATCATCGCCCTTGGGGCCAGACAGGTTGGGAAGACCACGCTTGTTGAGAATATTCTCTCTGGGCTGGACTTTCAGGTTATTGAACTCAACGGTGATGAGGCAGATGTGCGGGAACTGCTTGCTGATACCACATCGACCAGGTTGCGGGCCATTGTCGGCAAAAATAAAATTGTATTCATCGACGAGGCCCAGCGAATCAGCAACATCGGAATTACCCTTAAATTGTTTACCGATAAGCTGAAAGATATCCCGGTTATTGCCACCGGCTCCTCATCTTTTGAGCTCACCTCAAAAATAAACGAACCACTCACAGGCAGAAAGTATCAATTTCAGCTTTTCGCGCCATCGTATCTGGAAATGATTGATCATCATGGCCTGCTGACAGAAAACAGACTCCTTGAGCACCGGCTGATCTATGGCTATTACCCTGAAATAATCACCCATCCCGGTGAAGGCTATTACCCTGAAATAATCACCCATCCCGGTGAAGAACGAGAGCTGCTTAAACTTTTGAGTGACAGTTTCCTGTACAAGGATCTGCTGCTCCTGGAAGATGTCACTAAACCCATCCTCTTTGAAAAACTACTCAAGGCCCTGGCACTGCAGCTTGGCTCGGAAGTCTCCTTCAATGAACTCAGCCGTTTGACCGGTGCCAATCACCAGACCGTGGAAAAATATATCACCCTTCTTGAAAAAGCTTTTGTTGTTTTTCGGCTGCCTGCATTTTCCAGAAACGTGCGGAATGAGATAAGAAAAGGGAAAAAATTCTATTTTTATGATAACGGTATCCGCAACGCCATTATTAATAACTTCCAGCTACCATCTCAGCGTACCGACATGGGGCCGTTATGGGAAAATTTTCTTATCAGTGAGCGAATGAAATCACTTTCCCACAGGGGGATTAATGTGGATAGTTATTTCTGGAGAACGACCCAGCGACAGGAAATAGACTATATTGAGGAATCGTCTCAGTCGCTTTCTGCCTGGGAATTCAAATGGAATCCAAAGGCAAAGGCAAGAATACCCAAGACATTTACCAGGGCCTATTCTGAGGCCCGATGTTCCGTAGTAACGCCTGATAATTTTACGGATTTTTTGATAAATGGAATTGCGGCACAACAGAGCAATGAAAGAGTATGACTCCTGGAATCAACATCTTCGGAAATAGGCATACAGGGAGTGTCAGCCAGATATGAAAGAACATCAACACATCGAATGGAAACAGTCACGGCAGGACGAATCTCACAGCCCTTTAATCCGGATATCGCCAATGTTTTTTTCAGAGCCGGAATGGTGGAATCCTGGGGACGGGGGATTGAACGTATAATGCAGGCATGCAGAGATGCCAGGGTCCCCACGCCGGAACTACGCTATGAACAGACTGGATTGTGGGTGATTTTTCCTTTTTTATCTCCGAACAGGGTCGGAGATAAGGTTGGAGAAAAGGTCGGAGAAAAACTGACTGCCAACCAGAAAAAAATTCTGCTCCAGCTCAGTCAAAATGTAAATCTATCTACCCGCGAACTTGCAGAGTGTGTTGGTATTTCCAGTCGAAAGATTGAGCAGAATATTGCCAAATTGAAAAAGCTTGGCTGCTTACGACGTATTGGCCCGGCAAAGGGCGGGTATTGGAAGGTGGTGGAGTGAATGATAACTTTTTGAATATTCAGCCATCACCTCTGGCTCTTGTTCAATCATTGCGTGATATCGGCTCATCCGTTGTCTTCTTACATTTACGACATGATGATAAAGCGGGGCCAGCAGGAAATGGCGGCAGAATTTGGCTTGCTGCCGTTTCAGGTCAATGTGCTGCAGCCTGTCCGTACCTTGTGTGAAAAAATTATGAGTCTGGTCCGTTTTTCTTACAGCAAAAACCCCCATGTAGACGAACCGGAACTGGTAACTCTGCTTGATGATGCGAACAGACTTTTGGGCGAACTGAACGCTTTTTCGCAGCTTGTTCCTTATGTCGACTTTTTTATCAAAATGCACATTACTAAAGAGGCGACTACCTCCAGCCGTATTGAAGGAACCCGCATCAATATGGAAGAAGGTATCCCCTATCAAACCATGATGGCCAGTATCCTCCATAAGTATGTAACCGTCCGGCTTGTTGAAAAGCAGTCATGATCTGAATTCACTGGGCAGAAACAGTGCTGAGAAATCCCCCTCAGTAATGATATGATAAAAAGGGGTAGTCAAAATTCGGTGATCACAGGTGGTCAATTTTAGGTTGTCATTTCTAGGAGACATTATGGAAATACTGAGTTACTTATTTTTCCCATTTGTTTTCTACCCAATTTGGGGAATATTTGCCTGTTTCTTTGTTGCGATAGTAATCTCCAAAAAAGTGGTTATGAAATACGGTGTTGCAGGTGCAACTGCAGCATCTACACTTATACTATTAGTTTTCTTTACTCCAGTTGTAGTCCTGAGTGAAGGTGGCAATATTCCGGTTATCTTTCCACTTATGGCCGTTTATCTAGGCTATATTCTTAACCCTTTACTTGACGCCCCCATTGAGCATGTTTCGAGTTTCTCTGTTACCATAATATTTGCTCCGGTATCAGTTTTTATGTCGATAATAGTTGCAAGTATCGTTCGTCGTAAGTTGCTAAAATCAAAGTAATTGCACCAATCAATCTTATATTCTGACTTTGTACCAAAATGTTTGTAGTTGTTCATTTTTCGCTACCTTGGGAAAAAAATAACTCCGATGGTTGCTCAGTTTTTTCAATCTGATTTGATGTGCAGATATCTGGTATTACTGTTGGTCAGATGGTATGCTTATCTATGGTTGCAACCCTTGCTCTCAGCTACATCAGAAAAAAGGTTCCTGCCGGCAACTGAGTTTGAGTGGTAATCAGGAAAGAATTGTTGAAGGAGAAAGCAGGGGCAGTTCAGGTCAAATTATCAAAAGGAATTTTGCCGTAGCCGGGAGAATGCGGTATGGAGAAGACCAACAGGATGTTGAAGAGCTGGTAATCCCGAGACAGATATTGTTTTTCCCGTTATTATTCCGTATTATAACGGCCAGGATATGTTTGCATGTGGAGCACAGGGAAAATTTCAGAGGGGACGGATATGGGAGGAATGAGTAGAGAACTAAAGGTATTTACCCCGGGTAAACAATATTCGGGGGAGATTCATGTTCCAAGTCCGAATTTGCGGACCACGGATATTTTTAACAGCGCAAATTTTTTCTGGAAAGATCCCGCTGAAAAGAGCTTTAATGATGCCCTGTTGATGTTTAATGTTAACGTTTCTATTGATGGCATTCGTGAGTTTCAGCAATTTGACCGCCTTCAGATCAGGCAGCCGAATATTATCTTTTTTCATGATAATCTTAAAGATTTCGGTGATAGCAAGGAGAAAAAAAGGGCGGATGTGCTGAAACAGAAGACCAGGGAAGAAAAGAGGATTATTCATCTGGTCACCAAGGTGAGGGTCAATTCTTTTTTTGATATTAAGGGATCTTTTTATGGATTGTTTAAAAGTAAGTCGGTACAGAAATATATTCCTTTAAATGATGTTGTTCTGCATGAGGTAGTCAGGACGCAGGATAAGTGGGTGAAGAAAAAGATTCAGATCCCCAACAATTTCCTGGGCATCAGCACTGCTTATATTGAAACATGTTCATTTGACGAATAGACGTGGAGTCGGTTTTGAAAGAACCTCTTCATCCTCTGAGATGCACAATAATTTATCATTAATACTATGAGCGTATTACCCTATAAAAATTCGATTTACATCAGTCCTGAGCGAAAGGTGTCGTTATCCAGGAAAATTTTCCCATCCTTCTGGTTCTACTGCCAGGTATTTCTTATCGTTGCACGATCAGCTGAAAAGGCAAAACGAGGAACGTATGATGGTGTTGAGTGGGCCAGCAGCAGTCAGGATATTCTGCGGGCTATAGAAGATATTGGTGTTCGGGTTGAGATAACAGGGATTGAGCATATCTCGGGGAATAATGGCCCTGCTGTTATAATAGGCAACCATATGAGCATGATGGAGACATTACTTTTACCCGGTATTATTCAACCTGAAATGGATGTGACGTTTGTGATAAAGGAGAGTCTTCTGCGCTATCCGATTTTTAAACATGTGATGCAGGCACGTAACCCAATCGCCGTAGGCAGGACAAATCCAAGGCAGGATTTGAAGGTTGTTATGACGGAAGGTATGGATCGACTCGGTAGAGGAATCTCGGTCATTGTCTTTCCTCAGACAACCAGATCTCATACGTTTGATCCCGGGCAGATGAGTTCTATTGGTGTGAAACTGGCCAGGAGAGCAGGCGTTGCTGTTGTTCCCCTTGCACTGAAGACAGACGGATGGAAGAATGGTAATATTGTAAAAGATCTCGGCAAGATAGATACGACCATGAAGGCCCGGTTCTCTTTTGGCAAGCCTATGGAAATATCAGGGAAGGGGTCTGAAGAACAACAAGCCGTCAATGATTTTATTGTGGCGAAATTACAAGAGTGGGAAGAGTGAAGAGTGCCGATTAGATGTTGGAAGGATTGACTAATGGCGTATCTTTCTCGGAATCAACATCTTTGTCATCTTCCTCGGTTTTGGTATCGTCCTCATTCTCAATAGCATCATTTTTCGCTTTTGCAGTGTTCTCTTCTTCCTGGACAGCCTTCTCAGTTTTCTGTCGGATTGCCTTGGGGATTTTCGACTCAGGAAGTACGATCTCTGTTATTTTTGCAATTTCTCCCTTCAGATCAGGATCTTGAAGGCATATTTCGCATCGCTCAGCGTGTTCTTCTATGAATGCGACCATGCGGGCAGGCGCCATAGTTTCCTCGCTGACATGGATATACCACGACTTAATTAATGTGACTAATCTTTCACACTGCATATTATTTGTAGTTCAGGATAGTATAAAATTATTTATTAATGCGGAAATAAAGGAGTATATCTGCCGCAAAGTTAATAAAAAGAACAGTATAATAAAAAGTTGTTTTCAAGGTCAACACTTATTAGTATATTGACTTCTTTTTTGGTGTTTTGGAGATTCTTTTTTATGAAAGACTCTTCTGAAGGTTCTTGGCCTATTTATCTGGGTTAGAGAAAAGAGAGGAAGTGGATAGGGCACTGGTGGCCCTCCCGGACTTCAAATCCGGTGTGGCGGGTTAATAGCTCGCCAGGTGGGTTCGATTCCCATGCACTTCCGCCATACATTTCCGATAATTATACCCTGGACTTGTTTTCCCTTGAATTTGCCCGTTTATCATAGTTGATCAGAACCGTTGTTACCCTCTGGCCGCCTGATCATTAAACTGGAGGAGTTGTGAAGAGGTTACTGGTCTGTCTCTGTTTTTTTTTCTTCGGTGGATCCCCATTTTTTTCCCAGTCTCATGCCGGGTCGTCCGTATCTGCTGACAGCAGCCGTATTTCAACAAAAATTGTCGGTGGATATGAGGCACAGCCGGGTGCATGGCCCTCGATGGTCGCCATTGTAAGATCTTCTGCGTCTACGCTTTTTGACGGACAATATTGCGCGGGAGTCCTGGTGGGCTCAAGGTGGGTGCTGACCGCTGCTCACTGTGTGGAGAATAGATCAACATCTGATTTTTATGTGGTTTCCGGAGTCCATGATCTTTCGACTGATTCCGGGACCCGCCTTGATGTCAAACGGATAATTCAACACCCTGAATTCAATTTTTTTTCAAATGAGTATGATTTTGCCCTTCTTGAACTGGCCAGGAATGCGCCACAGCTACCCATTCTCGTTTACTCCGGGTTACCCTTCGAGGATGTTGACGGTTCGCTGACCGGTGAGATAGCAACGATAATCGGCTGGGGAACTACCTCCCCGACAGGCAGTGTTTACCCGGAGAAGCTCCAGCAGGTGGAACTTCCCATTGTCTCAAATACCACTTGCAATACGTCATATCCCTCCCAGATAACAGATGATATGATCTGTGCCGGATATCAGGGGGGAGGAAAGGACAGTTGTTCCGGTGACAGCGGGGGGCCTCTGGTAGTCAGGATTAACGGGCAATGGGTCCATGCCGGGGTGATAAGCTGGGGGCAGGGATGCGCTCAACCCGGTTTTTACGGGGTGAATGGCAGGAGTTCGGAGGCTGTAGCTTTTATCAGACAGTATGTTGAGGATGTTTCCTTCATGCCTCCTTTTCAACCGGTTCTGCCCCCCGCGTTACTCATGATTTTATTGCAGGATTGACCAGAGTGTTGACGGGCATTGACGCTTTCCTCTGGCAAAGTCTTTTTCCGGAGTTTCGCAGCTTGCCTGGTTATTTAGCCTCTGCAGACGAATTGGCTTTGTCAATAGACTCTTGTAATGCGCTGATTCCTGCAGAAAGATTCTTTTTCACTGCAGCCCCTGATTTCTCTTTCACTGATTCAGCCACTTCCTGCTGCTTTTGTGACGCCGGGTTAATTTCAGCCGGCTGAGCTGATTTCGTCGTGATCTTACTACTCGTCCGGTAACCGGTCATTGCATAGCAACTGCTTAACGATCCATTATCCGGGTCAACTGAATAATAACAACCTTCTACTGCAGAAGTGGAGGGGGGGATAAAGTCAAAAGTGAAATACTCCCAGAAAAGTGTCCCGGTTACGAGGACATGATAAAAACTTTCTTCCGGCCAATAACCACCAACGCTGTTATTGCCATATGAGTCCAGTCCTTTGATAAAAAAAACAGACTGTTCAGGCTCTTCAATTGTTGATTTGTTGAGGCAGAATTCTGTTGTCCAGTCACTGATGATTGTGTAATTGAACTTCCAGCACCCTTCGAGGCTTTCAGTTTTAATCCTGTTTTGCAGTCTATCCCCACCTATATTTGCAGGGATAAACATAGGCCATGAGAATCCTCCACCACTGAATGCCGGAATGGACGGCAGCATTAGTCCAAAAACAGAGAGAATAATAGTGAGTTTTTTCACGGCCCCTCCAAATTCTGATTGTTCAGGTATATTCATCCTTTGAGCAACGGGTGGCCCATTTCTTTTCGTTGTTCCACATAACACTCAGCTACTTTTCTGGCAATATTTCTAATGCGACCAATATATCTGGTTCGTTCGTTGACGCTTATTGCTTTGCGGGCATCAAGCAAATTGAAGGTATGAGAACATTTAAGACAATAATCATAGGTGGGAAGGACTAAACCTTTGTCGGCAAGTCTGAGAGCTTCTTCCTCGTAATTCTCGAAAAACATAAGCAGTTTCTCAACATTGGCCTCCTCAAAGTTAAAGGTTGAGAATTCTACTTCGGCCTGATGGAAAATCTCACCGTAGGTGATTTTGTCATTCCAGGAGATATCGTAAACACTTTCGACCCCCTGCAGGTACATGGCTATACGCTCAAGACCGTAAGTAATTTCCACTGTGGTGGGGTAAAGTTCAATTGAACCTGCCTGCTGGAAGTAGGTGAACTGGGTTATTTCCATACCATCCAGCCATACTTCCCAGCCAAGTCCGGATGCGCCAAGCGTGGGGGATTCCCAGTCATCTTCCACGAAACGGATATCGTGTTCGAGCAGATTCAGACCAAAACGTTCAAGGCTTTTGAGGAAGAGTTCCTGGATATTGCCGGGTGAAGGTTTGATCACTACCTGGTACTGATAGTAGTGTTGCAGCCGGTTCGGATTTTCACCGTATCTGCCGTCAGTAGGTCTTCTTGAGGGCTGTGGGTACGCTGCTTTCCATGGCTCAGGTCCAAGAGCACGCAGCAGAGTAGCCGGATGGAAGGTTCCCGCACCAACCTCCATATCATAGGGTTGTAGGATAACACATCCCTGTTCGGCCCAGTATGTATTGAGTTCAAAGATAATGTTTTGAAAATTCATTATATTTCCTCTCCATTTTTTTGGTAACTGTTATTCTGGCAGCAACAATTCAGATATTATTGCACTATTATATAATGATGAACGGTCAAAAAGTCATTATAAGACTCTCGGACGGGTAAGTAAAATGTTTGATATGCTGGAGTGGTGTCTTGCCATCTTGACTTTTGCCACCTGGCTCCGCATTGTGTCTGACGGATATCATATGGTAAATGACTGCAACCCCGGAGGTGTATTATGCAGACACTGAATTCTTTACAGGAACTCTCAGATATAGGGAAGCTGTTAAAACAGATCACCTCTATCGCCGTTGTTGGTCTGTCTCCCAAAGAGAGCAGACCGAGTAACATGGTGGCACGGTATTTGATAGAGTCCGGCTATAAAGTCATTCCCGTTAATCCCGGGCAGAGTGAAATTCTTGGAGAGGTCTGTTACCCTGATCTGTTCTCGGTGCCGGAGCAGATCGAAATTGTGGATATCTTCCGGCGCTCTGAAGATGTTCTGCCCATAGTTGAGCAGGCTGTTGATATCGGTGCCCGGGCTGTCTGGATGCAGCAGGGAATCATTAACAGTGAGGCCGCGGAACTGGCGCGGCGGAAGGGTATCTTCGTTGTCATGGATCGATGTATAAAGGTCGACCATAACACCCTTGGTCTCTAACCTGTCTGAAATTTTTCGCATTACTTCCCCTCTATAGTCTATGGAACCAAAGGTATTGAGCATCCGTGGTGCACGGATGCATAACTTGAAAAATATTGATGTAGACCTTCCGCGAAATCAACTTGTGGTTTTTACCGGTCTCTCCGGTTCCGGCAAATCGACGCTGGCCTTTGACACTCTCTATGCCGAGGGGCAGAGACGCTATGTCGAGTCACTCTCCACCTATGCACGGCAGTTTCTCGGGCAGATGGACAAGCCGGATGTGGATGCACTGGAAGGGCTTTCACCTGCAGTTTCCATTGAACAGAAGACAACCAGCAAAAACCCCCGTTCCACCGTCGGCACGGTGACTGAAATATATGATCATCTTCGTCTTCTCTTTGCCAGGTGCGGACATCCCCACTGTTATAAATGCGGCAGCGAAATTCAGGCTCAGTCCATTGAGGACATGGTGAACACCCTTATGCTTCTGCCTGAGGGAACAAAGATTATTCTTCTTGCACCACTGGTGACCGGCAGAAAGGGCAGACATGAGCAGCTTCTGGTACGGATCCGGAAGGAGGGCTTTGTGCGGGTGCGGATTGACGGGGATATCCTGCATGCCGATGACGAATTTGTTCTGGATAAAAATCGCAGACACTTCATTGAAGTAGTTGTTGACCGTCTGGTTATTAAAGAGACAGTGAGGCGACGACTGTCTGACTCGGTAAGCACGGCGGTAAAATTGACGGAAGGGCTTCTTCTTGTACTGTTTCCGGATGAT
>JAFDME010000132.1 GCA_019306075.1 Deltaproteobacteria bacterium
CTCACAACTGTATATACCGGCTGCATCAATATCAACATAGGCGAAACAGCCATCCCGTTGATCCCCCTTGACGGCTTCATCAAAGGAGATCAAACGCACACCTCTGTCCCGACAGAGGTCATCAAGTTTCAGTGACCGCCCGCCGATTTCCGCCAGATAGGCGGCAATAAGGGTATCAAACAGGTTATTGCCCAGATCAACAGACCACTGCTGCCTGAAAACGGTAATATCATACTTCAGGTTATGGCCTATCTTCTGCACACTCTCTGAGACAAGAAACGGCCTCAGTGCTTCACAGACCAGTTGCCCGCTCAGCTGTTCGCCGCATAATTTACCATTTTCATCAACATGGCCAACAGGGATATACCAGGCCCGCTGCAGATCTGTGCTGAGGGAAATGCCTACAAGTTCCGCCACCCTGGCATCCAGCGATGTGGTTTCAGTATCAACAGCAAGAATGTTACTTTTCGCGAGCACTGCAACAACTTCAGCCAGCTGATCAGCTGTACGAACCACTGTAAAGCCATCTGCCGGCACCGGACTGGCGTTATCAATCCCTTTCAGCAGACTGGTAAATTCGAGATCCCCGTACATTGCTGCCAGCTGTTCATCATCTTCATCTCCAAGCTTATAATCCTCAGAAGAAGAAGGCACATCAACATCGGTCTTCAGCCTGATCAGGTCCCTGGAAAGATACGCCATACTCCTGCCGGCAATAATGTTATCCTTCATTTTCGATTTTTTAATGGAACCCAGGTTTTCGTAAATCCCATCCAGAGACCCATAACTGTTAATCAGTTTCTCCGCAGTTTTCGGACCAATCCCCATAACCCCCGGTATATTATCCGCGCTGTCTCCCATAAGGGAAAAAGTGTCCAGAAGCTGATCTATTGAAACCTTATATTTCTCCTCAACATCGGCAGGGGTCATGATTTTGTTCTTCATGGGATCCCACATTACAACGTCTTCCCCGACAAGCTGTAAAAGATCCTTATCCCCTGAGACAATGACAATCTTATACCCGGACCGCTGCAGCATTTGAGTTGCTGAAGCGATCAGATCATCCGCCTCCACCCCACTCTTCTTTAAAAAAGGAATTCCCGCTGCCTCTACATATTTTTTGATATACGGAATCTGTGGGGACAGATCTTCAGGCATCGGCGGACGATTTGCTTTATATTTGTCATATAACCGGTGACGAAAAACCGGGCCTTTGCTGTCAAAGGCAACAGCCAGGTATTTGGGGGATTTCTCACGTACAAGTCTTTTAACAATATTTATAAACCCCAGCACTGCGTGGGTCGGAACCCCCCTGCTGTTTGAGAGTGGTGCTATCGCATGGTATGCCCGGTAAATATAGGCACTACCGTCAACAAGGTAGATTTCTTCTTTCATAATTGAGCTGCTCCCCTATTCCGACCCCGTTTAATCAAAGAAAAAGCCTTGAGCGTAAAACGCTCAAGGCTCGTAATAATAAAAGAAAAATACAAATTCTACCCTGCGGATCTTACCCAGGTTGCCTGTGGCCCCTTATCGCCGCTGGACTCACCGAAAACAACACTATCTCCCTCTGAAAGGTCATCCATAGTAACGTTTTTCAGGGCATTTTCATGAAAATAGATATCCCTTTCATCCGCTGATGTTATAAAACCGTAGGACTCAAAGGGAGACAGTTTCCTGATCACCCCCACTCCATCAACAGGAGCAGCATTACCCGGACTTTTTTTACTCTTCCGTTTCTTTCTTTGAATTTCCTTCAGTTGCAGAGTCAACACATTGAACGATTCAATCAATGCAAGCCGGACAGTCTCACCCTTCCTGGTGACAACGACTGTATCGTTGGGCACTGTTGCTACAAGTTTGATCTCAAACCCTCCCTCCTTATGGTGGGTTGTGGCTTCAATGCTGACCCGCAAGTGGAGAACAAAATTAGGGTAATGACGAACCAGTTTTTCTTTTTCCTCCTGGATCCTAACCTGCCAACCTTTACGCAATTCAACATTTCGGGCTTCGATCTTAAGTTCCATATAATTCCTCCAGATGCAAGTCAAACGAGGAGTAATCTCCCCATCTCCCACGTGCGCCTTCTGACGCACTCCCTGCAGGACAGTCCCGAAACCAGCAGGCTATAAAACCCGGTATCCGACGTTTAGACCAAGCATGATGGAACCAAAGCCTGAAGATCCGATCCTATTCTGCTTACACCTATATTATATTCCTCTCTGAGAGAGAATCAAGGGTAACCACTTCTTTGACCGGCTAAATAGAGGTCGCCAATACTATTCATCAGAGTTATTTTTCTTCACTAGCTATTCCGGCGATTTCCTAGTAAAATATCGCCGCTAAACGATCGCAGCAGATCAGACCGGGACCTATTCAGTGAAAAATCAAAAGCGTGGTATTATCCTCCTCAACATGGGCGGACCTGGCAGTCAGGATGATGTCGCTCCCTTTTTATTCAACCTTTTTTCCGACAGAGAAATTATCCGCCTTGGGCCCGGCCTCCTGCAAAAACCCATCGCCTGGTTTATTTCCCACAGGAGGGCCCCAAAAAGCAGGGCAATTTATGCCAAAATCGGTGGAGGCTCTCCACTGCTCAACATTACTCTCCAGCAGGCTGCAGCCCTGCAGAAAATGCTTGAAGAAGAAGGTGATTTTCCGGTTACTGTAGCAATGCGCTACTGGCAGCCCTTTGCAGAAGAGGCAATAAATCACTTACTCAACCAAGGTGTTGATTCGATAACTGCAGTTACGCTTTACCCCCATTTTTCACGGGCAACAACAGGCTCCTCCGTTAACAATCTGCAAAAACATCTCACTCAGCGCGCCCCCCGCCTGCCCCTCAATATCATCAATTCATATCCTACCCAGCCCTCCTATATAAAAGGGCTGGCTGAAAATATTATGGCAGGTCTGCACGAATTCGACAGTGATCATGTACAGATCATCTACAGCGCCCACAGCCTGCCGATGTCATTTGTCAGAGAGGGAGACCCCTATGTCGACCATCTGAAGAAAACGATCACCGCTGTGGAGGAAATTACCGGCCTGCAGGGAAGGCTCTGCTACCAGAGCAGGAGCGGTCCTGTGGAGTGGCTGTCACCATCCACGCCAGAGATGCTGAAGACCCTGGCAGAGGAAGAATGCAGAAATATTCTGGCAGTTCCCATCAGCTTTGTCTCCGATCATATTGAAACACTCTATGAGATAAATATGCTCTACCGGGAACAGGCAAAAAAACTTGGTATGCGGCTCAGGCCGTCGCCATCCCTTAACACCAGTCCACTGTTTATCAACTGCCTGAAAGAGCTGGTTCTACAGGTAAAGAGTACAGATCGAGATAATCAGTCTACCGACGGCACATTGTGAAACCTCCGCATCCTGACGTTCATTAATATCCCAAGACCAACAATAGTGGTAAGCAAAGAAGAACCTCCGTAGGAAACCAGTGGCAGGGGAATGCCAACTACCGGCAGAAAACCGAGAATCATCAGCAGATTTATTACCGCCTGCCAGAAAATAAGCATAACAACACCAAAAGCGAGCAGAACCCCAAATCGATCTTTTGCCTGCATGGCAACATAGAGCCCCCAGAACAGCAGGGCAAAGTAAAATGCGAGAAAAACAAAACTGCCGGCAAAGCCCCACTCTTCCCCCCATACGGAAAATGCAAAATCAGTATGTCTTTCGGGCAGGAAATGGAGATGTCCCTGTGTGCCTTCAAGGTAACCCTTACCAAACTTGCCACCACTGCCAACGGCTATTTTTGACTGGACAATCTGGTAACCGTGTCCCATAGGGTCCTGCTCAGGGTCAAGAAAAGTCTGGATCCGTTGCTTCTGGTACGGTTTCAGTAAATTCTCCCAGGCAAAGCCGCCAAGTCCTACCGCAATAGTTGTCAGGATACCGTAGGTTGAAAGCCGGAGTTTTACAAAAACAGTCATTGAAACAAAGATAATCCCCAGCATCAGAGCTGTCCCCAGATCAGGTTGGAGCAGTATAAGAACAAAAGGGAAAGCGGTCAGAGCCACAGGCACAATCAACTCTTTGATAGAATATCCGTCCACAACCTCTTTTCGTGAGTAAAAACTGGCCAGGGCAATGACCAGCATCAATTTTGCCGGCTCTGACGGCTGCAGTTTGAAAAATCCCAGATTAATCCATCTTTGTGCACCACCGGCACTGTCACCCACAAAAAAGGCAAGGATAAGCAAAAACGTTGTGATTCCATAAATTGGATAATTTAATGAGTGTAATATCTGATAGTCAAAGCTGAGAACAATGATAAAAACAGTGATTCCCATCAGGAAAAAGTAGCCCTGTTTTATATAGGGAGCGATCCCATATGCACGATGAGGGAAGGATGCGCTGTAGAGATTAAAAAAAGCCATGATACAGACCATACAGATGAACAGCATGAGAATCATATCGAAGTGTTCAAATAATCTTCTATCAACCTTAAACATAAACTTTTCCTTCAACGGCTCGACAGGTTTTACTGATCTCCGCAGGACAGCTATTTCTCTTCAGTTTTCAGCCTGTTGCGAAAATATTCTTTCAGGATTGCTTTTGCAATCGGTCCTGCCCCGGAGCCGCCATGAAGCCCATGCTCCACCAGAACAGTTACAGCGATCTCCGGATTTTCAGCCGGAGCAAAACAGGTAAACCAGGCATGATCCCTGTATTTATAAGGGATATTGTCTTCCTTCAGATGCCGGTACTGGGCAATTTTCACAACCTGGGCGGTACCCGTTTTCCCGGCAATCGTCAGACCCTTGATAGCAACCCGCCTGGCAGTTCCCCGCTTGCCCTGAACAACCTGCTCCATGCCGTCTCTGATCAGACGGAAGTAGCGGTCCATTCCCTTCACCTCATTTATCAGTTCCGGTTGGAAACGTTCAACAACATTACCCTCAGGATCAACCACTTTTTCCACCAGCTGCGGCCGGTACACCTTGCCGCCGTTAGCCAGTGTCGCTGTCATCACACACATCTGAAGCGGAGTCACAAGATCAAACCCCTGGCCGATGGCAATCGACAGTGTTTCTCCTTCCTGCCATTTCTGTTTGCGGTTTTTCTTTTTCCATTCCCTGGTCGGTATCAGCCCGCTTTTTTCATGCTCCATTTCAACACCGGTCTTCTGCCCGAGACCTAGCTTACGGGCATATTTTGCAAGGGCATCCACCCCCACCCGTTGACCAACCTGATAAAAAAAGACATCGCAGGATTCGGTAATCGCCTTTCGTAAATTAACCGGCCCATGCCCGCTGTGCTTCCAGCACCTGTATGTCCTGTTACCAAACCTGTAAAATCCGGGGCAATAAAGAACTGTATCCTCGGTTATAGCACCTGTTGCCAGACCGGCCAGGGCGGTAACCATTTTATACGTGGAACCGGGAGGGTAAGCGGCCTGAGCAATCTTGTTAATCAGCGGATGCCTGCTGTTTTCCAGCAGGGCCTGCCAGTTTTTATATGATATTCCGCCTATAAAATCTCTGATATGAATAGAGGGTGCCGAGACCGCAGCAAGAAGTCTGCCGCTATTAACCTCCATAGCCACAACCGCCCCTGCCTTTTCACCTGCCACCATATAACTCTCGGCGATCTGCTGAAGATCAACATCGAGAGTAAGTGTTAGCTCACTTCCCGGCAACGGTTCAACAGATTTCAACAGCTGCTGTTCAAATCCCCTGGCATTAACTTCCGAATAACTTTTTCCTTTTTCTCCGCGAAGATCTTTTTCTCTCAGCCTTTCAAGACCTCTTTTGCCGATCAGATCTCCGCCGCTATAGATTTTCCGGTCTACTTTTGCCAGCTCTTTTTTACTGATGGAACCAAGATAACCCAGGACATTTGCGGCAAGGTCATCATAAGGATAAACCCGTACCGGCTGAACTTCCGTTCTGATACCGGAAAACTCCTGATTATGATTTTCAAGATAAGCCAGAGTCTTCCAGTCGATATCCTCCTTCAATCGAATGGGCAGATATTTGGGAGTCCCGGCTGCCTCCCTGATCTTCTTCCACAACTGGGACACATCCTCACCAAGAACAGGAGCCAGTCTCTTCAGCACATCAGCGACATCACGGGAATCTTCCTGGATAAGCACCACATTAAAAGAGGGCCGATTGGTAACAATCTCTCTCCCTTTGCGATCAAGAATATGTCCTCTCGGGGCAATAACCTCCCGCACCCGTACCCTGTTGCTGTAAGCCCGGGTTTCATATTCCTTCCCGTTGGTGATCTGCAAAGCCCACAACCGCAGAATAATGATGGTAAAGAAAACAAGTACCACAACAGCTGCACCCAGCAGCCGCTTTTTCAACAGATCAAGAGCGCCTTCATCACGCTCCTCTATATCTTCTATCTCTTTGAAAAATAATTTTAAGCTCATAATTCAACTACCGGTTACAGAGACCTGCGGGGTCGCCGCCGGTGAGGGGTTGATCGCCGCCGGCGTTTCTGAAGATACTCAAACAAACTGTTAAACAAGAGAAAAAGAGGTGCCGCCACAACCACAATCAGAGCTGTCCTCCGGGTAGTCTCTCCCCAGGACCATTCCGGCAGAACCTCCGGTAATGTCAGCGAATAGACAAAATAAAAAAACATCTGCATAATAAAATAACTGGCTCCCACCAGGGGGATCTGATAAGTAGACTCCTTTATCGAACTGTTAGTGGTGGTTACTTTCAGCAAGCTGAAGGTGAGAAGACAGAGAAGAGGATAAAATCCGAGATGAATGCCTGCAACAACGTCCATCACCCACCCCAGCGTAAAGACCAGGATTATACCGGGTATCCAGGCAAAACGATAACCGGCGAATGCAACAAGAACAAAGACAAAATCGGGTCTGCCAAGCCACACGGGGAAAAGCTGCAATAGGGTTGTCTGGGCAACTATCAGTGCTATACCCAGCAGCCAGAACACAAACAATATCATCCTTTTCGATCACCTCTCAGTAGACAGGTTCATCTCTTTCAGTATCTTTTTCCTGTCGGTAGGATCAATAAAGACAAACTCCAGTTTTTGGAAATCGACATCCGGTTTAACTTCGATCTCAAGAAACATCCCCCGTCTTTTCTTATGTACAACTGATACTTTACCGAGCGGGATACCAGCAGGAAATACACCACCGATTCCGGCAGTGACAACAGTATCTCCGACGCTGACATCCGCATTTTTCAACACGTAGTGCAGTACATACCCCCTCTCGCCGGCGCCTTTCAAAATACCGCGCATCCGGTTCTTCTGTATCATCGCATCAATGGCACTGCTCGGCGCATTTGCCAGCAGAATTTTTGAATATCTTTCCCCCGTTTGAATAACCTGCCCGACCACACCTCCAGGAGCAAAAGCGATCATTCCCTCCAGCACATCATCATTTTCCCCCAGATCCACCACAATGGTCTGGTACCAGTAGGCAGGTTCCTTGCCTACAACCCGGGCAGAAAGAGGATTAAAGTCATGTTTTTCTTTAAACTCGAGAAGTTCCTGAAGGTGAAGATATGAACTGTATCCTTCTCTGTATTCACCAAGTTCAGAGAGATATTTGTCAACGAGAGTCAACAGCCGTTTATTTTCCGCCCGCACATTCCAGAGAGCAATATAATCATCTTTTATTGCAGTAACTCCTGATGCAACGCCAGTGACAGCACTCTGCAGAGAGCCGATAAAATCGAGAGTAAGTTTGTGGGATGCTCCAAAAGTACCGCCGAACATCGATGCAAGAAGCAGCAGGCCGACAACGAACAGAATGGAACAGAGCAGGACAATCCTGAGAGCTGAAAACAGGGGACTTCCCGCAATAGTATTTTTGGGCTTTTTTCTCACAGATCACTACTGCCTGGAAAAGAAAGTAAAAAAGCCGGTCATCGTCAACCGGCAGAATTCATAAATTATGTATGGGTGGCAAAACACATCAGAAAGCGAAAACAGGCGGCTAATCTATAGTCACCTCGCGCAGGATATCAAGGTTATCAAGAGCCTTTCCTGAACCCAGAACCACGGAAGAAAGCGGGTCTTCTGCCACAATAATCGGCATCCCTGTTGCCTCTTTCAGAGATTTATCGAGATTTTTGAGCAGCGCACCTCCGCCTGTTACAACGATACCGTTATCAACAATATCAGCCGCCAGCTCAGGAGGAGTGACCTCCAGGGCAACCCGTACCGCCTCGACAATAACATCGACCTGCTCACTTATGGCAGACTGGATCTCTTTAGCAGTGATTTGAAGAGTTTTCGGCACTCCCGAGACCAGATCCCTGCCCTTAATGTCCATCGTCTCGTAGGGTTCTTCCGGCATTACATTGCCTATGGTGGTTTTTATCAACTCTGCGGTCCGCTCACCAATGGCCAGATTATGTTTACGTTTGATATACTGGAGTATGGACTCGTCCATCTTGTCCCCTGCCACCCTGACGGATTTGGCATAAACGATACCAGCAAGGGAGATAACTGCCACTTCTGTAGTACCGCCACCAATATCGATAATCATATTAGCCGTCGGTTCGGTGATAGGCAGCCCTGCACCAATGGCAGCGGCCATCGGTTCCTCGATCAGATAAACTTCCCGGGCTCCGGCAGACTCGGCGGACTCCTTCACTGCTCTTTTTTCAACCTGGGTAATGCCAGACGGTACAGATATTATAATCCGCGGATGAACAAGAGTTCTCCTGTTATGTACCTTGTTTATAAAATACCGCAGCATTGCTTCAGTTACTTCAAAGTCAGCAATAACTCCATCCTTGATCGGCCGGATGGCGGTGATATTCCCCGGCGTTTTCCCCAGCATCATTTTTGCTTCCTGCCCTACTGCGAGGACCTTACTTACCCGCCTGTCCTGCCTGACCGCGACAACAGTGGG
>JAFDME010000133.1 GCA_019306075.1 Deltaproteobacteria bacterium
TCATGATGCTCACCAGGACAATAGCCACCAGCATCACTTTTATGAAAAGAGTCATCAAATCAATCATTCGGGCAATATTGAAGAACGGCGATAATTTCTGCCAGGTATGAATCTCAAAAACCAGTTTATCCATCTTATTTTTTATAGGTCCAAGTACTGTCATCATGCGGGAATAGACCTGCTCCATCTCATCAATATTGTTGAGACGGATAGCAATTTCACTGACCTCCTTACCCTCGACTCGCAGCAAGCTCCTGGCATCATCAATATGGATAATACCATCCCTACCGCCCGGCCCGGAGATACCTTCCAGAATACCACTAACCACAAAAGGCTGACCATTAACCGAACCATCCTTGTTGGTTGCAACAAGAACAATAGTGTCGTCGATCTTAACTTCCATCCCTTTGGCAATGAGTTCGGGTACCAGAATTTCTCCTTTTGAGAGCAAGCCCTCTTTTTCACCCTTAATGATACGGTCCAGGAGCATGGGTACCGTCTGTATTTCCTGCTCAGGGTTGACTGCATTTAATCGAATATTGGTGGTTTCTTTAAAGTTGCTGAACATGGCGCCAAGCTTAATGCGCATGGAGTAAGCCTCCACGTCCGTGTTACTGTCGAGAAACTCTTGGACCTTACTCAACTGACTTCCCTTGAGATTCCGATCCAGTGGTAGACTGTCGATGGAGGCCAGATAACCTTTCTTATGGAGCTGGAGATGGCCCAGCATGGAATCGGTGATCTGACCGGTCATCATCGCCTTGAAGGAACCCGATACTGAAATAAAAAGAAGTACAGCTACAACCCCCAGAGTGATCAGTATCGATGTGAGCAGAGTGCGACGTCTATAGCGACGCAGGTTACGGATAGCTAGTTTGAAGATATTAAGCATGATTTCCTCCTGATCCCTGCAATAGCCTGCCATCTTCCAAAGTGAAAATAGTTTCAGCATTCTCAACAACCCTGGGGTCGTGAGTAGAAAAGATAAAGGTGGTGCCAAATTCGTCTCGCATATCTTTCATAAGAGTGATAATTTTATGAGCTGTTTTTTGATCCAAGTTTGCGGTTGGTTCATCAGCAAGTACCAGTTGGGCGTTTGTCACCAGGGCCCGGGCCACTGCAACCCGCTGCTTCTGCCCCCCTGAGATCTGACTGGGAAACTTGTCGGCCTGATCACCCATGCCAACAGCACTTAATAATTCCTGCACCCGTTGATATCGTTTCTGCCTGGGCCAGTTTTGTACCATGAGTAAGGGATACTCTACATTTTCCGCCACAGTGAGAACTGGAATCAGATTGAAGTCCTGAAAAATAAAACCTATAGTGTTGCCGCGAAAAAGAGCCGCATCTCTTTTATTAAATAAGCTGATATCCTGGCTGGCTACCGTGAGGATTCCTCCTGTTGGAGGATCAAGACAGCCAATCATATTCAATAGAGTTGACTTGCCGCTGCCGGATGGACCGACAAAAGCGGCAAAAGAAGCTGGTTCAATAATAAAATCAATTCCACGAATGGCGTTTACGACTATCTCTCCTGCATAATACGTTTTTTCGAGTTTTTCAGCGACAATTAATGGCATTTTTTGCACTGCTCCTTTAATAGGCATCCTTCTATTTTTTATCTGATTACAACTAATTATCAGCTAATATCAGTTATATGCCTGTAGTAACTTTTTTCAAGGTATCCTTATATTGCTACTCTGGTACTGTTTCTAAAATTAATCCCTGAATGATTGCACCGAGCAAAATATAAAATGATAAAATGAGAATAAACAGTAATCCAAGATAATAAATCGACATTGGAAAGAAAGGAATATTTATTCTCCTGACATAGAAAAAAACACTATCGAGCCATCGCACATTCCATGACGGCGCAGAGCATCTATCGGTGGGAACCAGGCATACATTGGGCCGTGACTGATCACCCCGGCAAAATAACTTTCAAAGCAGACCG
Organism: Deltaproteobacteria bacterium; assembly: GCA_019306075.1. GTDB lineage: Bacteria > Desulfobacterota > Desulfobulbia > Desulfobulbales > Desulfocapsaceae > Desulfomarina. Next base: position 1,955 of record JAFDME010000133.1, read on the forward strand.
CTCTATGGCCTGACATGAAAGTTTATGCTGTCTACAGTATTCGCCCTGATCAGTCCATTTTATTTATAGGCCTTTATGATGTCGATACCGGATCAGCGTGGACACCGTTTGTCGGTTTAGGAATTGGTATATCCAAACTTGAAATTAATGATCCTGGTTTTAGCAGCTCTGAGGATGATAACACTTTTACTTACCAGTTTATTGGAGGTATGGCGTGTGCTTTCAACGAGCAGTGGGCTGTGGATGCCCAATATCGTAATATTGTTACCAGTGATGTCACTATTGATGGCGCAGATTTTGACCATAGCAGTAATGATCTAACCCGAATAAATCGGAATTTTAAAATGCTTGGAGAAGTGCCATGGAAGTATATTCAATCATATAATTTTAAACGACCTGCTTCAATTTCTCGGAGTCTACGCTTACCTGCATTTTATTGCAGAAGTCTTGGAGTAAGGCAGTGAAGCTACTCCAGCAGAGCGGGAGGCCTCAGGAAGCCCCTTAAAAGGGGGCGAGCTCGTGAGGATAGCCCCGCTGGGGCTTGTTAGTTCAAATTGTTAAAATAATTTTAGTTGTTGATTGTCTGCCTTCTCTTGTTCACGAATATATTTACGGACTGTTGCTTCATCCAGCCCTACAGTGCTGACACAATAGCCTCTGGCCCAAAAATGCAACCCTGTTACACGCTTGTTTCCAGCTTTTCTATGAATACGAACCGCGCTTTTTCCTTTTAAAAAGCCGATTACAAAAGCAATACTATGCTTCGGTGGAATTCTTAGACACATATGGACATGTTCGACCATTAAATGCCCTTCAAGAAAATCAACGCCTTTTTGGCGACACAAATCGCGTATAATTTCACCAAGGTCTGGATTTAATTTTCCATAGAGTATTCTCTGCCGATATTTTGGCACGATTACTATATGATATTTGCAATCCCATCTTACGTGGGATAAACTCTCCCATTCATGCATAGGTTCATCCTCCAAATTTACTCTGTGGCGGGGCTATCTTCAGAGGATGAACCTAATGTATTTTACCCCGGATCGGTCGAACCTATCCGGGTCCTCCACTAGAAGTGGAGGGTTTATGGAAAACTAATGCTTGGGCTGCGGTATAGCTTCTAATCCAGAAGCCTGTATACAGGTTTGATAAGCACATATGAAACGTCAGATAATGGGACGTGAAGTGGTTGTAGCGGTTACAGACGGAAAACTCGACTTTGGAACCTGGGAGCAGATTTTCTACGGAGAGTTTGACGTCAAAAGGAAAAAACGGGTGCTGGTAAAGATCATTGGTGAATAAAAACCGTCCTCATCTGCTGCTGAAAAAAAGTTACTTTAAAAATCCAACAACAATTTCACTGTAAGATTTCTCCAATAACGACAGTCTCATATCATGCTGAAAAAATCACTTATTGCACTACTCTCCATCTTAATTCCTGTCATTGTCGTCTATTTTCTGCTTGGTTCCAAATATAACTATGATGTGATCCGGGATTATCGATACGATTTTCAGAACAGTGGAGCTGAAACTACTGCAGTTAAAGTGCAACAGGGTATATTTGAAATAAAAAGTATCAAAAACTGGGACACAGGTTTTATTAAACTGAAAATTGCGGCGACGCCCACCGGCTATTTTGCAGAACCTTACGTGGAGATTATCAGCGGCCGACATCGGTCTGTTCTAAGCTTTGAACGTGGAGTACGTGGAGAACGTTATATAAATTTGTCCCCGAAAAAAAAGCCCGAGAGACAGACTTTTCAACTTATCCCTCACCATCTATCAATAAAAAACCAACAGGCCAGTGTCATTTTATTTAACAACCCTGGAATGAGAAACCATCCCAGAGTGCTGGTTATCGCGCCGCACCCCGACGATGCAGAAATCGCCGCATTTGGTTTATACAGTTCGTTTGACAGCTTAATCCTCACCATTACCGCGGGTGAAGCGGGAGACTATACATACGATGAAATATTTTCGAATGTAAATCGTCATTTCAAAATTAAAGGCAGACTCAGAGTGTGGAACAGTATCACCGTTCCTATGTTAGGCGGGGTAAAGCCGGAACATGCAATAAATCTTGGTTACTTTGACACCACCCTTGAACAAATGTCAGAGAGTAGAGATAAATCAGTGCATTCGCTCTATACCGGCATTAAAAATGTAAATTATTTTCGCAGGCAAAATATCTCGAGCCTGACACCAGTAACCAGGGGAAAGGCAGACTGGCAATCTCTTACTGCTGATTTAAAACAGATTATACTCACATTTAAGCCTGATATTATTGTTACTCCTTATCCTGCTCTTGATTCACATCCGGATCATAAGGCCTCTACTGCTGCTGTTATTGAGGTAATCAAAACGTTAAACATGCGGGGTGGCCGACTTTTCCTCTATGCCAACCATTTATCCGCCAATAATTACTTTCCATATGGAGAGCGGGGGGAACTGGCACCTCCCCCGCCTGATCTGAACAAATCAATCTATTTTGACAGTATCTACTCCTTTACACTTCCACATCCCAAGAGAAAGATACTAGCTCTTGAAGCGATGAATGACCTGCGACCGGACACAAGCTGGCTCAATATCTCCGGCGCATTTAAGATTTTTACCGACACTTTAACCAATAAACTTCTTCTGCGGGATACAACTTATTTCAGAAGAGCAGTGAGAGCAAATGAACTCTTCCTGGTCGTCAATTTTTCCAGTTTATATAATACAAAAACGCTAAACGCCTTGAACAGTGCAACGCCGGTAAAAAAGAGATGACCCAGGAAAAAGATCACTTTCTCTTGGAAAACGTTTTAAACATTCGATGAGCAAACGGGTAACTCACAAGAGCCAGTGGCAAAGCTATAACACAACCTCCGACAAGGAGGACAATAATCGTTTCAAAACCAACCTTTCCGGCAAGGATTAAAGCTCCGGACAGGCTTAACTGGCCCATTTGGGACACCGAGGTCTCCAGCATGGTCCATGAAGATTTTCCGGGAAGCAGCAAATTGCCTGTCAGCCAGGAAAGATAGTACAAGGGTATGTAGGTAAGAGGATTGCAGATAATTGTGCAGACCAGAAAAGCCGCCACAGCACTGCTTGATAACATAAGACTCAGGAGCAGGATCAAAATTGATTTCAGCGGCATCAAAGGAGCCACGCCGATAAACACTCCAAGAGCCACTCCTCTGGCAAGATATGATGGGGAACCCTGCAGCTCTCTGATTCGTTTTACAGATGCAGCAATTTTTAATTTTGTAGATGAAAAAGACACGACCTTATCCAAATGTGTGCATTACTGAAACTCCGATTTACACCCTCTTCCGCCACCACCTGAAAAGAGTCAGGTATATCTGCAGAGAATCACGTAGGGGACGAAAATGTGATGAACTGTTATTATTTTCATATACTGTTGATATGGGAATTTCCACAATCGGCAGTTGCTGTTGATTCAGTAGCAGCAGCATCTCCAGCTCATAGCTATACCTTCCGCTTGTAAGAGTTAGGAGAGAGGCTAAAACATTAACAGGAATACCTCGCAGCCCCGTTTGCGTATCACTGAGATTTTGTTGAAACAGTGTATTATACAACCATCTGGTCAGGCTGTTTCCCAGACGACTTCGCAGAGGTACGCACCCATTAAATTCTCTTGCTCCTAAAATCAGTGAATCGGGATTATTCTCACATGCAGCGCTGACCCGGCAGATATCTTCAGGTCTATGCTGACCATCTGCATCAGCTGTAACTACGTTTGCTGCTGTGGGTTCCCTGTCCATAACAAATTTAAAGCCGGTTCGTAGCGCTGCCCCCTTCCCCATATTTTCAGGATGACACAACACCTTGACCTGAGGATATTCTGCAGCCCTGGAAAAAAGAGGGTCATGGAAAGGATCGCTGCCATCATTAACCACTAGCACTTTACTGACGCATCGTTGTTCAAGTTGCTCCAGAACCAAGAGGAGTTCACTGTCTGGCTGGTAGGCAGGGATGACGATGATGACCGATTTCATTTATTAAACACCGTTCAATAAATACGCTTTAAAGAAAGAGGTTTTCCAGCTGATCCGTGATGAGAAACTTTATACAAACTCTGATGGACGATTTTATCCGCTGTAAATGATGAAAACATGTGACGGGTTTTTCTGTCCGGCTGATAAAAAAGGAGATAGTCACACGCCAACAATTTTTCTTCAAGTTTTTTTCTTCCGGAATCTCCGGGGAAAGAGTCAACATTACATTTAGTGGGGAAAAGATAATAGAGCAGACGAAAACCCAGATAATGGTCTTCAATGTTCCCTGGCGTCAGACAGATCCGGCTTCCAGTTTCAATATGACTCTTGAGCTCCGGCAGGAGGGCGTCCAGTTCCCGTTCATATTTTTTCCTGCTGTGAGGGATCGAAGAACCGGCGAGAAGCAGGGCTGCGATAATGATAAAAACCACAGACCTGCGGCTTTTTGCTGATTTTTTAGCCAAGAATGTGCGCACCAGGGATGTTTCTATCGTAAAGAGGACAAACCAGAAGAAGTAGATATTGACGTAACGATCCAGACTGGTCGTTGTTTCCCTGCTGATTCCAAGGCCAAAGATAACCACCTGCATCACGTAGTTCATACCCAGGTATATTAAAAAAAGCGGCAGGAGGAGGTAGAATTGCCGGTAGTATTGCTGGCGCTCATTGTTATCTGATACCTTAAGAATCCGACACCAGAGTAGTCCGAGCAGAAGATACCAGAGCAGATAGGGTAAATTCAACCGATCCGCAGAACCGATGAGAATATCCCTTAGAAAAATAAAAAAGGCATGCCTGCTTTCACTGTTTCCTGTCAGATTGAAAGCTGTTCCAATTGCTTCGAGTGATATTCCACTGTGAAACTGACTGAAACCAAGTGCTGCGCAATGACTGTCCCAGCAGATTTTTTGTAGAATCAGATAGAAAAACAGGCCCAGACAGAGAAACAAGCTTGCCTTCCTTTCTTTTTCCTGAATATCTGAAGCAAAGATGAGATCAAGAAGCACTGCAAGCAGCAGGGAAATTGCAAGGAAGAAGCCTACCTCTTTAATGAGATAGAGACAACTGATGGCAGAACAGATAACAGCAAATCGCTGCAATGAAAAGCGGTTCCTCATCTGTGTCCAGAGGACAGCACAGGCTGTGACTGACAGAAAGTGATCCACTCGAAGTTTTTGAAAAACGCTGCCGGCAAAGAGTACCAGCAAAATAACAGCTGCACTCAGCATGACAAGAGACACCAGCCTGTTTTGTCCGTCAGTTAAAGCAAAAAGCAGGGAAAACAAAAAGATATTTTGCGCAAAATATGCAACAGGAAGGCTGTATCCGGAACCTGCACTGAAAAAGTAATATTGAAAAAGTGCCAGGCCGGGAGTGTAAGTCAGATGCCTTGCAAAAATAGTGGTATCGGAGGCTGGAAGTCCGTCAAACATCGCAATTGATTTACTTATGATCGCCCAGTATGCATAATCATCGATCACCGACAGTCGCCCTGCAAAACTGCAGAGAAGTGATACTACAACCAATCCGGTAAAAATTATAAGAGAATCCCTGTGAGGGTTCTCACCTGTTTTTTTTCTGCTACGCAACAGAGGAACCAGGATAGTGAGGGAAAGGAGAGATCCGCAGACGATAAGAAACAGGGTGACGGGTAAAAGAAGCTGTGCAAGTGCTGCCCAAAACAGCAGAATTACAAGAGAACAACAACAAAATAGGGGGCTCAGCCGAAAAGGTACCTTTAGCCAGTGGTGAACTGAAAAAATGTAACCCATAAGGCTGAAAAGACTAATTGGGAGTCCAATTATCATAGCGGCTCAAACAGTCCAGAGGATTATCGTTGTCAGGGAATAATATTGCTGCCAATGACAGACAATAATAAGCACACCTGGTTTATCCTTGATTAGCAATACTCTTAAACATTCCAATATAATTGAAAGGGTAGATGGATACGAGGATTTTCAGTCCGGACTTTTAAAAGAGTACCGACGAAGATCATAAGTAAATGAAAGCCCCAAATACTTGACTATTCCTGGACAAAGTCATACATAAACATAGATCCTTTTTTTTGAATTTTTTGCCTGTTCAGTTGCCGGTGCTTTTGCGTAATTATTTAACCGCACCAGTTACAGCAGATCTTTTTTCTATATTATCCAAAAGTACCAGTATCAGGAGCAGCCATGTATGATATATTTATAAAAACTCATTTTGCAGGAGCCCACCATCTGCGGGACTATCCCGGTGACTGCGAAAAGCCCCATGGGCACAACTGGAAAGTCGATGTCACCGTCCGTGCAACCGAACTTGACCAGTGCGGAATGGGGATAGATTTTAAAGTACTGAAAAAAACGGTCAAAGAGGTTATTGATAAATTGGATCATCATGACCTTAACACCCTCCCCTTCTTTCAGGAAGTGAACCCCTCCTCCGAGCATATTGCAGAATTTATATTTGCTGAAGTCAAGTTGCTTCTTTCCAGTAACAACTATTCCCTCTACAGCGTAAGGGTCATGGAGACAGACTTCCAGGGACTCACCTACTACGGAGGATGATCATTTTCAACCTGTCATCTATTAGAGCCCTCTTGGAGAAAGATTCTCAGATAATAGTTTGCGAAAAACGTATCAGTTCAATAAATTAGCAGGTGAATCAGCTATGAAATCACTCGATGAAGTTAAAATAGGAATTATTGGACTTGGATATGTTGGACTGCCCCTGGCAGTTGAGTTCGGCAGAAAATTTCCTACAACAGGGTTTGATCTCAATGAGATACGAATTAATAAACTGAGAGAAGGTTCAGACACAACTCTTGAAGTGAGCGACTCCGAACTGCAAAG
>JAFDME010000134.1 GCA_019306075.1 Deltaproteobacteria bacterium
AAAATATAATCTCACTATTCCCATTGGTCATAACGGCTGGCAGGGGAAACCTTCCCCGCTGATGCGTGAATATCAGGCTCGGGGCACACCCTGGGTGGTCATTATCGATAAATCGGGGATGATCCGTTTCAGTGATTTTTTTCTTAAACCGGTACAGAGCAGGAAAATGATAGAAGAGCTAAAGGACGAATAAAATTGTAACCGGAGGAGAGCATGACTTTACCAGAAACCACAAAGATCGGCTTCATAGGAACCGGCGTGATGGGAAAGAGCATGGCCCGCCAGCTGATGAAAAGCAAATATCCTCTACATATTTATTCACGCACCAAAGAGAAAGCCAAAGAGCTGATTAAAGAGGGGGCGATATGGGAGGAGAGTGTTGCGGCTCTTGTCGCTAAATGCCGGATTGTCTTTACTATAGTCGGTTTTCCGACCGATGTGGAAGATGTGTATCTGGGGGATGGCGGAATTCTAAACAATATTTCCTCCGGCGGATATGTGATCGATATGACAACCTCCCAGCCGCAGCTGGCGGTAAAAATTTCCGCCGAGGCGGAAAAAAAGGGTGTGTCTGCTCTTGATGCCCCGGTTTCCGGAGGAGATACAGGTGCGCGCAACGGGCAGTTGTCCATTATGGTTGGCGGTGAAGAAAAGGCGTATGAGACCATCCTGCCTCTTTTCCTACTTATGGGAACAAATATCGTCTATCAGGGTCCTGCCGGAAGCGGGCAGCATACAAAGATGTGTAATCAGATAGTTATTGCTGCCGGGATGATGGGGGTCTGCGAGGCACTGGCCTATGCCGGCCATGCAGGGCTTGATGTTGAGACCGTACTTAAAAGTATCGAAAGCGGTGCTGCCGGGAGCTGGTCACTTTCAAATCTGGGGCCACGGATGATCGGTGGGGATTTTGAACCGGGTTTTTATGTGAAGCATTTTATCAAGGATATGATTATTGCTTCAGAAAGTGCCAAATCCATGAATCTTGAGACCCCCGGCCTTGATCTGGCGAAGAGCTTATATGAAAAACTTGCCGAACAGGGCAGCAGCGATGATGGCACACAGGCACTTTTCAAGATATATGGTGGGAAGTAACTGGAGGTGGCTGGAGGTTAAGGAAGCATTTCCAGACCCTGCTCAAGGTCGAGGATCAGATCTTCAACCCCTTCAAGGCCGATGCTCAGCCTGATTATTGTTTTTCCGGCAAACCGTGACGGACTGTTGCGTCTCTGCTTTGCTGCCGTAAGCAGGCTTTTATATCCTCCCCAGCTGTAACCGAGATCGAATTGGTTCAATTTGTCGATGAAGAGACCAAGCTCTTCCATGGAGTAGTCTTTTTTCAGTGTGAACGCGAAAAGGCCGGAAGAACCGCTGAAATCACGCTGCCAGAGATGGTGCTCCGGGTGAGAAGGCAGGGCGGGGTGGATGACAGTGTCAACATTCCCATGTTTTTCAAGCCAGGCCGCGACCTGCAGTGCCGATTGTTCATGCTGGCGCAATCTGGTTGGCAGTGTTTTCATACCCCGCAGCGCCAGGTAGCAGTCATTGTCGGGTGTGTAGGTCTCGGTTGTCGAATAATAAGTATCCAGTATATGGCCATATCGTTCGTTAACGGTCACCGCGCCCATCAGCACATCTGAATAGCCTGAAATATACTTTGAAACTGCCTGAATAGAGATATCAACGCCAAGTGTGAACGGGTTAAGATAGAGAGGTGTAGCCCAGGTGTTATCCAGAGCAGTTATGATACCATGTTTTCTTGCAATCGCGGCAACAGCGGGTATATCCTGGATTTCAAAGGTGTTGGATCCCGGGGACTCGAGCAGTATCAGTACGGTATCTGGTCTGATATATTTTTCTATATCTTCAGCCACTGACGAGGGAACAAAGGTTGTCTCAATATTGAATTTTGAGAGAATCTTTTTACAGAATCTTACGCCGGGACCATATGCATTATCCACAATAAGAATGTGATCTCCGCTTTTACTGAATGCATAGAAAAAATTCTGGATGGCAGAAATACCAGAGGGGAAAATACGGGTGATAAAACCACCCTCCAGTTCCCTCATTGCCTCTTCCATGCATCGTTGTACCGGAAACCTGTCAGTGCCGTAGGTGGGACCGGCATACTGTCCCTTCCCCGCCAGAACCATATCTTCAAAATTATCAAAGAGAACGGTTGAGCCACGGTAAACGGGGGGGTTGATGGTGATTGGCAGGTGCTTTTCCCTGGCATCCGTGGTCCACAGGCGACTGATAATTTTTGTTTCTGCTTTCATTCTCTGCTCCAATTTGATGTCGATTCTGCCTGCTGTATATTCTTCAGTAAGATACTAACCCGACAGGTCGGAAATTTATTTAGTATGACTGGATAAGTACCATGATGCTATACATAGGTACATAATTTCAAAATACACTCCTAAATTTCCTGTTTTTTATTACAGAAATTCTGGAGTAAGGTACTAAGAAAGTGAAAACTTAGCTATGGAAGCGAACTCTATTGTGGACATTTTGAAAATTTTGACCCGGTGAAATATGAACATCAGATACTCTATTCTTGCGGGATGGATGCTGGACGGGAGCGGTGGTCCTGTCAGGGGAAAGGTGCTGTTACGGGTGGAAGATGGCATTATCGTGGGCATGGAGAACTGTCGTCGAGAAAATATGCCTGACCCGGAAATGGTGACGGATCTGTCGCACTGCACGATTCTTCCGCCCCTTGTTGACAGCCATGCGCATCTTTTCATGTCTGGTACTACTGATAAAAAAATGCGGCAGAAGCAGCTTGGGACGGACTATGAAGCGTTGAAGCCGGTTATTGGCCGTCATCTTAACTATCTGTTGAGTTACGGGGTTCTTGCGGTGAGAGACAGTGGTGATCGAGGTGGCTATGCTTTAAGGTATAGAGAGGAGATGGATGGAAATCTTCCTGTGGAGGTAAAGTCGGCGGGGAGGGCGTGGCGACAGAAGGATCGTTATGGCACCCTTATCGGCCGACCTCCTGGGGAAAACGAATCCCTGGCCGCATCTTTTGATAATGAGTCGCAGAATGTTGACTGGGTGAAACTGGTCAATTCAGGTCTGAACAGTCTCAAAGTGTACGGCAGGGAGACACCTCCTCAATTCACCCTTGACGAAATTACCGGACTCGTTCGTGCTGCAGAGAGAAGGGGGAAAAAGGTCATGGTGCATGCGAATGGCTCTCTTCCGGTTAAACTGGCGCTTGAGGCAGGATGCCACTCTATTGAGCATGGTTTTTTTATGGGCAGGGAGAATTTGCAGCTAATGGCTGAGAAGGGGATCGTATGGGTTCCCACCGTTTATACGATGAAGGCGTATGCTGAGAATATTGACTCAAAAGATGAAAATGCGGATCTTCGGGTAATAAACAGAACCCTGGAGCACCAGCTTGAACAGATGTCCATCGCAAGGGAGCTTGGCGTGACTATTGCTTTAGGCACTGATGCTGGCAGTCCGGGTGTGCTCCATGGAGAGTCTGTGGTTGAGGAGATGAAACTGTTTAAAAAGGCGGGTTTTACCCTGCCTGAGATAGTGCGTTGTGCCACATACAACGGCGCTCGTCTTCTCGGACTTGATGATATCGGACTTCTGCAGGTGGGCAGAGCTGCAAACTTTCTTGTGACCAGAGGAACTCCCGCTCAACTGCCGAGAAAGCTCTCATATCTGGAAGATATTTACCTGGGTGGGAAGTCCTCGGGGATATATAGAAAAAATCCGGTCAAAACGATACAATGACTGCACGGCTACGGGCACTGCACATACCCGTCGTATCGTTTAAGGTAAATGTCGGAAAGAGTGAGAAATGCGGTGATAATAAGTGGGCCATAGATGATTCCCAGAATTCCGTAGACGCTTAACCCTCCGATAATAGAAAGGAAAACAAGAAGGGTGTGCATTTCTACCTGGGTGCCTACCATTTTCGGTTTTACAAGGTATTCGATGCTGAAGGAGAGAATAATATAAAAAATAAAGAGAAAAACACCTGCACTTGTTCGATCACTTAAGACGAGTATTATCGATGTTGGAATCATTACCAGTCCGACCCCGAAGATTGGTAAAAAAGCCAGGATTGCCATAATAGATCCCCAGAGAAGAGGGGAGTTCAGGTCGAGGATGGAAAATGCGGCACCGCCCAGTATTCCCTGAATCATGCCGCATATTCCGTTTCCCTTTAAAATTGCATTGGCGATTTCCTGAAACTTTTCTATGAGCATTCGGTTCTCATCCTCTGGAAGAGGGGAGAGTCTGATCATATAATCGATGAGTTTTGGCTGGTCTATCAGGAGAAAAAAGATCACCAGGATCATGATAAAAAAGAGAAAGAGGAATTGCAGGACATTGGCGGCCCAGCCACTCGCCTGGTTGTAGAGCAGCATGCCTCCCTTTTTGGCCAGATAGGCAAACCAGTCTGAAACCTGCGAGGGGTCAAACTGAAAACCTACTTCCTTCAGCTGTTCCTGTATCTGTAGAATGAAAGGGCTTTCCTGAATAAAGACCTGCAGGCGCAGGCCCACCCGGCTGTCTCTTCCCCAGTTGTAGAGGTTGAGTGCTTCATCAGTCAGGGACAGGACAAAGAAGATAAGGGGGATAAAGACAATGGCAATTATCAGCAGACACGTTAACACCGAGGCAACTGTTTCCGGTAATTTTCGGCTGAGAAAAATGTAAATAGGCCTGAAAAGGTTTGTCAGCAGAAAAGAGAGCACAAGAATGGACCAGAAGGGCCAGAGGATCCTACCGAAAAAGAAAATGGAAATGAGAAAAACCAGAAGAAAATACTTGACCCCCATCGGGTTGTAGGGAAGATTTTGGGAAGAAAGTCCTGGTTTTTGGGTTTGCATTGTTAAAAGAAAGTTTTCATCCGGTAAACAGCATGGATTAAAGTTGCAATTATTTGGGCGGCCGGAGTATTCTGCGCAGTTCAGCGGGTAGATGCATACTTTGTTCTTGTACTGTTGATTTGGAAAAGTATATATCCTTCAAGGGATTAAGAAAAGAAAAATAAACGGCAGAGGAGAGATTGATACGATGTGGGAAGATCTTGAGGTTACATTGGAAAAAGTGGACGAAGGGCAGAGAAAGGAAAAACCATCCCAGGATAACCTCGGTTTTGGAGTCCATTTCACCGACCATATGTTTCTGATGAAATGGGACAGGGAAAAAGGATGGCATGACGCAGAAATCCGTCCCTACGGAGATTTTCATCTTGATCCTGCTGCAATGTTGCTGCATTATGGCCAGGCTATTTTTGAAGGATTAAAGGCTTACCGCAGGGATGATGGTCAGGTGTTTCTTTTCAGGCCTGCGGATAATCTGGAGAGGATGAACGTATCTGCGCAGCGTATGTGCATGCCGAGAATCCCGGTGGACAAGGTGTTGAAATCGCTGAAAGCCCTTCTTTACCTTGAAAAAGAGTGGATTCCAATGGCAGAGGGGACAGCACTTTACATTCGGCCGACAATGATCGGGGTTGAGCCGTTTCTTGGGGTCAGGCCGTCTGGAGAGTATTATTTTTATATTATCCTGTCTCCTGTCGGTGCCTATTATAAAGAAGGGTGCCGGCCGACAAAAATATATGTCAGTGACGAGTATGTGCGGGCAGTCAAGGGGGGGGTTGGTTACGTTAAAACTTCCGGTAACTACGCTGCCTCACTTTATACCTCCGAGATTGCCAAAAAAGCCGGCTGCACACAGGTGCTGTGGCTGGATGCCTGTGAACATAAATATATAGAAGAAGTGGGAACCAGTAATATTTTTTTTATGATAGATGATGAGTTAGTAACTCCTCCACTTGAAGGCTCAATTCTTCCGGGGGTAACGAGGGATTCGGTGATAAAGCTTACGGACTCCTGGGGGGTAAATGTCTCTGAAAGGAAGATCTCAATAGATGAGGTCCTTGCAGCACATGAACAGGGTCGGCTGCAGGAGGCATTCGGCTCAGGCACCGCTGCTGTTATCTCTCCTGTTGGTGAATTATGCTATAAGGAAAAAAACTATCTGATCAACAAGGGTGAAACAGGAGAACTGTCCGCAAGGTTGTTCGCTGAGCTGCAGGCAATTCAAAAAGGTGAGAAGGAAGATTCTTTTAAATGGACCGTGCGGTGTGGGTAGGGTGAAATAGTGTTATTGTTTCAGCCTGTTGTGGATGTTTTGTTGGGGGTGTTTGGATGTGGAATTATTTTGATTTCCACCCCTTGATTTTTAAAAATCCAATCATATAGTTTTGCCCAGTTTGGGATATTTGTCCGACAAACGGGCATAATTAACACGGGATCCCTTCATATAATTTTATATGGGGCCCTTTTAGAAACAATTCATCTGTAATAGTAGGAGAAAGTAATGAAGATTCGTCCATTGAATGACCGTCTTTTGGTGAAAAGGTTGGCAGAAGAAGAAAAAACAGCAGGTGGTATTATTATCCCTGATTCCGCCAAAGAGAAGCCGGCTGAGGGGGAGGTTGTAGCCGTTGGACCGGGCAAGGTAAGTGACAATGGTGACAGAGTTGCACTTCAGGTTGCTGCAGGAGACAGGGTTCTTTTCTCCAAGTATGGTGGAACAGATGTGAAACTTGACGGAGAAGATTATCTTATTATGCGTGAAGACGATATCCTTGGAATTCTTGAATAAATAGAATCACATTCGATTATAACATATAACTTATTTTGATCTTGGATAAAGATCTTGCTGAAAAAAGGGAGAATTAATAATGGCTGGTAAAGAAATTAAATATGGAGTGAAGGCTCGTGAGTCTATTCTCACTGGTATAAATACTCTTGCTGATGCAGTTAAGGTGACTCTTGGACCCAAGGGTCGTAATGTTCTGATTGACAAATCCTTTGGTGCTCCCACTATCACCAAGGATGGTGTAACTGTAGCCAAAGAGATCGAGCTTGCCGATAAGTTTGAGAACATGGGTGCCCAGATGGTTAAAGAGGTAGCTTCCAAGACATCTGATGTGGCCGGTGACGGAACTACAACTGCCACTGTCCTTGCGCAGGCGATTTACACCGAGGGCGCTAAGCTTGTTGCTGCCGGTGGAAACCCGATGGAGATTAAGCGGGGAATTGACAAAAGTGTTGATGTTGTCGTTAGTGAACTTAAAAACCTGGCAACTCCTACCAAAGAGCAGAAGGAAATTGCCCAGGTTGGTACCATCTCTGCAAACAGTGACGAGACTATCGGAAATATCATTGCTGAGGCCATGGATAAAGTCGGTAAAGAGGGTGTTATCACCGTTGAGGAGGCCAAGTCAATGGATACCAGCCTTGACGTGGTAGAGGGAATGCAGTTTGACCGTGGATATCTTTCACCTTACTTTGTTACTGATCCGGATCGTATGGAAGTTGCCATGGAAGATCCTTACCTTCTCCTCGTTGAGAAGAAAGTGTCCAACATGAAAGATCTTCTTCCTGTTCTTGAGTCTGTTGCCAAGATGGGCAAGGGCCTTTTTATCATCGCGGAAGATGTTGATGGTGAGGCACTCGCAACACTGGTAGTGAACAAACTGCGCGGTACTCTGAATATTGCCGCAGTGAAAGCGCCCGGTTTTGGTGATCGAAGGAAGGCAATGCTTGAGGATATTGCCATTCTTACCGGTGGACAGGTTATTTCTGAGGATCTCGGAATCAAGCTTGAGAACGTGACTGTTAATGATCTTGGTACCTGCAAGCGTATTGTGACAGATAAGGATAATACCACTATCGTAGATGGTGCTGGTGAAAAAGAGCAGCTTGCAGCCCGGGTTAAGCAAATCCGCAATCAGGCTGAAGATACCAGCTCTGACTATGACCGTGAGAAGCTTCAGGAGCGTCTTGCCAAACTGATCGGTGGTGTTGCTGTGATTAATGTTGGTGCCGCAACAGAAATTGAGATGAAAGAGAAAAAAGCTCGTGTTGAAGATGCACTGAACTCAACCCGTGCTGCTGTTGAAGAAGGTGTTGTTGCCGGTGGCGGTGTAGCATATATTCGTTGCCTTGATGCTCTGAACAAGCTTGAACTTGTCGGTGAGCAGGAACTTGGTAAAAACATCCTTCTCCGTGCCTTGGAAGAGCCTGTCCGTCAGATTGCAAACAATTCCGGCCGTGAAGGCTCCGTAATTGTTGAGGCGGTGAAGAAACTTGAAGGTTCCAATGGTTTTAATGCTGCTACCGAAGAGTACGAAGATCTGATTGCTGCAGGTGTTATTGATCCTGCAAAAGTTACTCGTACTGCGCTGCAGAACGCAGCCTCCGTTTCAGGTATGTTGTTGACCACTGAGTGCGTTATCGCTGAACTGCCGGAAGATGACAGTGCCGGCGGCGGAATGCCTGGTGGAATGCCTGGTGGAATGGGCGGTATGGGCGGAATGGGTGGAATGGGCGGAATGATGTAAATTACCCCTGATTCTCAGCTGTAAAGTAGTGAGTTTTAAAAGGGGCCTTCCTGCAGGAAGGCCCCTTTTGCCGTTTGATAGAATTGTGCGGCGACAGTCGAAAATTATTGACAGATAAATGGTAATAGTGTAATTTTTTTCGGCTTATCACATTGGCGATGTAGCTCAGATGGTTAGAGCATACGGCTCATATCCGTAGTGTCCGGGGTTCAATTCCCTGCATCGCCACCAAGTTTATAATACCCTCGTAATCTTCATTGGTTACGAGGGTTTCTTTTTTAGTGGTTGCGGA
>JAFDME010000135.1 GCA_019306075.1 Deltaproteobacteria bacterium
GGATATCATCAGCACAATGATTGCCGGTATCAGCCAAAATGTCGGGGTAAAAGAGTAATCCTCATGTTCATCGCTGTTCTGTTCTGCCGGTCGTAGAAAAAAGAGGGGGACTGAGATCAGTATCACGGCCAGAAGCCATATCGGATAGAGTGATCGGGGGATAAAAAAAAAGCTCCCTGCCAGTGCTGCAGTGGTAATCAGGGTTACGGCTGTATAGAGTTTGTGAGTTGTAAAAGTCTGCAGAAACTGACCACAGATCAGTGCAGCAACACCCAGAAGAACAGGATTCATGAAATTTGAGCCAAGAGGGGTGGATGCAGCAAAAATTAGATCTCCAACGAACAGGCCGACAAGCAGACAGACCGCCTCCGGGCCGTTGGTAATAAATCCGGTGATGGTGCCGATACCTTTGTTTTTTTTCAGGCACTCTATTATTATTTCTATGGCAAGTGCGATCAGCACCATTTCAAGGATTACCCCGGAGGCACCGATAAATGCCAGGTTCAAATTTCCGCCGGAGATTATGGCACTGCCGCAGAAGAAGACCAGTACAAGCATCCATATGATAAGATCCAGTCGGCCAATGGATTCAGTAAGAAAAGTCCTCAAAATAGTTGGCTTATGTTTTGTGAAGGTTGATAAAAGCTCTTATTGCTTTCCGGCTCAGGAATATGCCGCTTAATTTCTCCTTTCCGATGACGATGGCTGGCACCATTCCTATTCCATCTTGCCGACAACGTTTTGGTGAGCCTAGAATGTCTATTTCTTCAATAAATACTGCAGGATCCTCTCCGATGATACTGTAAAGGTGTTTTCTGGCGAGCAGACACCGGGGACAAAGGTTGGAACGGTATAAAGTAATCCGCATTGTTTCAGTGACCTGTCATAGTCGTACTGCGTCAGTATTGACAAAGTACGGGAGAATAATAAAATCTGATTACCACTCAAACTCAGCTACTAACAGATGGCCTTCTTTTAATTTAGCTGTAATACTGCGGTTCACGGAAATTACCAGACAATGAAGCTGAAGTTCAATGGTAAACAAATAATAAAAAATTGAGATTTAAGCTTGGAAAAAACAGAAAATCACAAATACGAAATTGCTCTTTCCTTGATTATGTATGATATAATATAGTATGTGATGCATTTTGAAAAAAAAAGTGCTTAAAAGTATAAAAAACAGGTGTGGTGATACTATGTATATCAGCGAACATATGACTCCGGATCCGATTACTGTTTCCTCTGAAGTGTTGTTGCCTGAGGCCAGGCAGATACTCAATGAAAATCTTTTTCGACATCTTCCCGTTATTGATAATAAAAGAAGGCTTGTGGGGATCATCACTGATAGAGATCTGCGCTCTGCATACCCGTCCTCTGTTGCAACAAAGAGTGAACGCATGTTAGTGTACGGGCAGGTGGAGAAGACAATAGTTGCCGATATCATGTCACGATCATGCTCTACTCTTGGACTGCAGGCAACCATCGATGATGCTCTGCTGATTTTTGATCGGGATAAAGTCGGTGGTATTCCTGTCATCAGTGAAGAGGGAGTTGTCGTGGGTATTTTCTCCATGCGTGATCTTACCGCAGCCTACAGAAAACTGTTTGGGGTCGGGGAAAAAGGATCTTTGTTTGTGGGTGTAGAAGATGATGGAGTGGAACATATCATGAGCAGAATAGTCCTTCTGCTGGAGGAGAATAGCATCCCCCTTAGCCGCCTGATCCGTCTGGAGCGCAGGGGAGAAGAGGGGAAAATTTATATGAGAGTAAACAGCAGAAACCCGAACCAGGTTTTGAAACTTCTTGTGAACAACGGTTTCAACCTGATCATGCCGTGATAATGGATCGTTATGAATCCCGTCCTATCTGAGACTTTGCCGGCTGATACTCCCCAGACCAGCTGCAGGAAATGTGGAAACTGTTGCCGTCAGGGTGGTCCCTCTCTGCACGACGCTGACCTCGGTCTTGTTCGCACCGGTAAAATTCCCATCAGCAGTCTTATTGCTATCAGGAAAGGTGAATTAACGGAAAATCCACTGGTTAGAGGAGTTCATCCTGTCGGGGTTGAACTGGTAAAAATCGTTGGCACGGGACGGGAGTGGGACTGTTGCTATTATGACGTGAAGTGGGGATGTACGATTTACGAATATCGTCCTCTTGCCTGTGTACTTTTGAAATGCTGGGATACCGGAGAAATTCTCGATATAGTGGAAAAGGAGACTCTCAGCCGCCTGGATATACTTGACTCAAAACATCCCCTGGTTCCTGTAATTCAAGAACATGAGCGAATATTCCCCCTGCCTGACTTGATGGAAATCAGGGGAAACAGGGGGAGATTGTCGTATCAGTTGGAAAAAGAGCTGGAAAAGCTGGTAAGAGGTGATCTGCGTTTTCGGACAAGAGTGATACGTGATTTTGATTTAAAGCTCAGTGAGGAACTTTTTTATTTCGGCAGGCCGCTGTTTCAGCTTCTTCAGCCTCTCGGTGCTTTTGTCACTGAATCATCTTCGGGTATAATACTCAACTGGCAGGCTGTCCGCCGGTAACAACCTGTCGCCAGCCACTATTTTTTATCCTTCCTCTACCTTACCAGCTCTTTCTTTCCAGTTCCTCGCCCCGTGTTGAAATAGTAATCTGTTCTATAGGTACGGAGACTCCTGCCTTTTCTACCGCCTTTTTGATAATTATGTTCATGGCGGAACAGCAGGGAACTTCCATTATCAGAATGGTGAGGCTTTTCAGATCACAGCTTTCGATTATCTCAGCAAATCGCTGCACATAGCTTTCAGCATCGTCAAACTTCGGACATCCCATCAGCACAGTTTTTCCATCAAGATATTTTTGCTGAAAATCTTTTACTGTCACTGCTGTACAGTCTGCGGCAACCAGCAGGTCACTGTTCTTGAGAAAGGGTGCATGAGCAGGAACGAGGCGGATCTGTACCGGCCAGTGGGTAAGCATGGAACCGGTTGAAGCTGCGGCGGGGATATTGATCGGGATGTTGGCCGTCTGGCATGATGTCTGTGACTTTGCTGCTTCAGGTTTGAAGGATTGGATATGGGTTGAGGCACATCCGCAGTCCATGGTTTCCACACTTTTCTCCTCAGTGTTTCTTTTTTCCTCGGCCAGAAATACCTCCACAGCTTCCTCATCAAATTCATCAGCTTTCCGCTCGATTATTTTCAATGCTCCTGTGGGGCATGATCCCAGGCATGCACCGAGGCCGTCACATAGTTTGTCGGCGACAAGCTTTGCCTTGCCATCAATTATCTTCAGCGAACCTTCGGCACAGTCAGGTACACATTGTCCACAACCGTCGCATAATTCTTCATCTATCTGAATAATTTTCCTTAAAGCTTTCATATATCATCCTCCTGGATGTTATCGGGGCTGGTTATTTAATTTTTGATTACCACTGAAACTCAGCTTCATTATCTGGTAGTTCTCTTGAACCGCAGTGTTACAGCAGGATACAGACAAACGTCCACGTTCGTGCCTCGCTGCGGGATTGTTTGCCTGTACCCCGCTCAACCTTTGCTGCCAGCTAAATTAGAAGAAGGCCATCTCTTCATGGATGTAAGTTAGTGCCTGTCCATAAATGGCTATTTTACCCTAACTCCTCGTTACTCTCAAAATTTATTCCTCGGAATATCAATTATATGCCTGTCGATAAATTTATTGAGCGCCTCGATTTACAACAAAATATCTTATCTATGGACAGACACAAGTTAATTTCAAATTACTATAGAATCGGGAGAAATCTTTGATCTGGGTCAAATCAGATGATTTATCTGCAATAGGAGTGAAATGATCCGGGAGAATGAGAAAAAAGGCGGGATATCAAAAACAATATCCCGCCTGGTACTGCTGCCTGTTCAGGTTAAACAGTGATATTAACCAAGAATCGTTTTCAGATCAGCTGCTGCAGTTTCGGCAATTGGTTTACACTCAAAGTTCTGGACAAGTACGTCGAGAACATTTGGTGAAATGAATGCCGGCAGGGAGGGTCCGAGGCGGATATCTTTAATACCCAGACTGAACAGGGTAAGAAGAATAACCACTGCCTTCTGCTCATACCAGGAGAGAACGATTGAGAGAGGCAGATCGTTTACCTCGCATTCAAATGCTCCGGCAAGAGCCACGGCAATCTGGATGGCCGAGTAGGCATCGTTACATTGACCAACATCAAGCAATCGCGGGATTCCACCAATATCCCCAAGTTTTTTGTCAAAGAAACGGAATTTGCCGCAGGCGAGGGTCAGCACTATACAGTCTTCAGGAACCTGCTCTACAAAATCTGTAAAATAATTTCTTCCGGGTTTAGCGCCGTCACAGCCACCGACGAGGAAAAAATGACGAATGGCTTTGCTTTTCACCCCTTCGATCACCTTATCTGCAACTCCCAGTACGGTGTTGCGGGCAAATCCGACGAGAACGCTTCCTTTGTCAGTGTCTTCAGCGAATCCGGGCAGTTCCAGGGCACGCTCAATAACCGGGGTAAAATCTTTATCCTCTCCAATATGAACCACGTCAGGCCAGCCTACCAGTCCTGTAGTGAATACGTTGGCTTTATAAGAATCCTTGGGCTTCTGGATACAGTTGGTGGTAAAAAGAATTGCTCCCGGGAATTCCGGAAATTCCTTGGCCTGATTCTGCCAGGCGGTTCCGTAGTGGCCATAAAAATGATCATATTTTTTCAGTTCCGGATAACCGTGACAGGGCAGCATTTCACCATGGGTGTAGATGTTGATTCCCTTGCCTTCCGTCTGCTTCAGCAAAAGTTCAAGGTCTCTCAGGTCATGACCGGTAACAGCAATGGCCTTACCTGCTTTGGCTCCCAGGGGTACCTCTGTCGGTACAGGGTGCCCGTATGTGCCAGTATTTCCGGCATCGAGGAGTTCCATTGCCTTCAGGTTGACTTCACCGCACTTGAGGGTGATGCCAACCAGCTCCTCAAGACTCTGACCGCCGTGGGTAAATTCAGCCATGGTCTCATAAATATAGCTATAGACAGAGTCATCTTCCTGGCCGAGAATTGCAGCATGGTCAGCGTATGCGGCCAGTCCGCGAATACCGTACATGGTCGTCTGCTTGAGGGAACGAAGATCTTCGTTTTCGTCCAGGCTGTTGAAAAAATCGAGTTTCCGGCCCTGCTCAATCAGTGCATCGAGAGAATCGCCGGGAGTGAAGCTGGCTGCTGCAGCCTCAAAATCAACATTGCCGCCTGCAGCTTTTACCCTTTCTTTCAGTTCTTCACGCAGTTCTACGGTTCTATTGATCAAATTTACAAACCGTTGAGGATCAAAGTCGACATTTGTAAGGCAGGAAAAAATGGCTTCGGCGGTAAAACGATCAATTGCGTTGTCGGTAACACCATTTCTACGGCCTTCAACTGCAACAACTGATAATCCCTGGACCGCATAGGTGAGTAGATCTTCCAGGGCAGCAACTTCGTCAGTTTTGCCACAGACTCCTACAGTGGTACAGGCTATTCCTTTTGCGGTTTGTTCGCACTGGTTACAAAACATAGTTTGTTCTCCTTTATTCAGGTGATTGTGTTCGTAGAGCCATCCTGCAAAATACAAGGTTTTCAAGAGACTCTGTGATGATGCTTTGCTTACACTATTCATGAAAAATGTGCCTGGCAATAACCGGACCATTTTTTTCAGACAACAAAATGATTTTATATGATCAGAGATCTCTGATCCTTGACTTAGGTCAAAGAGATCTCCTGTGGAGAGATAAATTCATACCTGTTTGTCACTGAATTCCAGTTTCATTATCCGGCAGCCCGGTATGCGGCTGCGTAATCTTGCTGTCAGCTGAATCAGAAGAGGCATTCCGGTCGTTGGGTTTGAGTAGTAAGGAAATATTTAGATGGCAAGACTTGCAAGGAAGAGGGTGGAGCTGCCGGGTTGAAAGGGATGCAAATCATAATCTCCCCAGGAGTCAGTAATCTGCAGTCCTGCCTGGAGGAAGAGAGAAGTCCACTTGTCAACGGGAAAAGCTGCTATTGTGAAAAAATGGTTAAAATTTTGATCATCAAATCCTTTTTTCATGGGGCGGATACGATATCTCTCTTCAACGGAGATCGACTGGGATTCACTGGAATATTCCCTGAGTATCTCCTTGATTATTTTTCCTCCCTCCGGTTTGTCAAAAATCTGAAATTGAAATATTTTCCCTCTGTGGCAGGTGAGTTTTTTATCAGGGATGAAAAGCTGCAGATAGATTCTGCCGTTTTTGCGAAGAAGAGATCTGCAGCGGGTCAGACAGGAAGTGATATCGTTTATACGATAGAGAAGGTTCAGTGTGTTGTAAGGGATTATGATGGCGTCGAATTGGATTGTAAAAGAGAGACGGCGCATATCCATACCGATATAATTGCAGCCGGAGATTGTTTTACTGACAGCTTTTTTCAGCATGTAAAGTGAGTGGTCAATTCCTGTCACTGCCCTGCCAGGCGCAGCAAGAGAAGTTGCTATTCGTCCGGTACCACATCCTAACTCCAGGATTGAACAGTTTTCAGGTAATTTTTGGAGGTAGAAATTGATGTCGTCGGGAAAGTTGCACATTTCCAGATCGTAAAGGTCGCAGTAAAGCTTTTCAGGCAGGGGGGAAAAGATATCCTCAGGCTCATCGTCATAGTTCTCATATATTTTCATTTTTCTCATGAGGTATTGTGAATCTTTTTGACTTTGAAAATATCCGATTTCCCCTGTTGGCGCAATTAAGGATAAAAATGATTTAAGGATAAAAATTTTCTTGCAAAATATTAGCAGGAAGGGTATCTTCAATTCGATTCTGTTGTGGGAATGGTAATTATTATTATACTGACCCCGGACATCGGGGCACAAAAGGAGAACAAAATGCAGAAATACGTATGTACAGTTTGTGGTTATGGACATGAGGGAGAATCGGCACCGGACAAATGTCCCCAGTGTGGAGCAGCAGCAAGCAAGTTTAAGGCAGTGACTGGAGAAGAGGCCACCGGCTGGGCGGATGAGCATGTAATCGGTGTTGCCGAGGGTGTAGATGCGGAAATCCTGGAAGGTCTTCGTGCAAATTTTACCGGAGAATGTACAGAAGTTGGCATGTATCTGGCGATGAGCCGTCAGGCAGATCGTGAGGGATTGCCCGAGGTTGCTGAGGCTTACAAAAGAATAGCTTTTGAAGAGGCAGAGCATGCCGCCAAATTTGCTGAATTACTGGGTGAAGTTGTCGTCGGCGACACCCGGGCCAATCTGGAAGCCAGGGTGGCGGCAGAGCATGGTGCCTGTGCAGGAAAAAAAGCGCTGGCTGTCAGAGCAAAAGAGCTTAACCTTGATGCTATCCATGATACAGTCCATGAGATGTGCAAAGATGAAGCACGGCACGGCCAGGCTTTTGCTGGATTATTGAAAAGATACTTCTAGATCGAAAAGAGTAAAGGCTGTTAAGCTGTAAGTCAGTTTGAAAAGGGGCGGATAGAAACATCCTGCCCCTTTTCTTTTTTACTGTGATGTCTGCTGCGCCGCGTAAGCTGATGCGGCACATTCATTTTTACCAAGATCCAGCTCTTCCGCCTTATCGTCATCCACCTGTTTGAGGTTTCCGTTGATCAGGCGAATCTCCGCATATTCAGGCGGCTGATCCCGCATATTGCCTTTAATAAAGGTGAGAAAGTCGCCCTTATTGTCAATAGCAAAGATATCTCTGTTGTGCTTTTTAACTTCAGCCAGAGGGGCGACAAAACAGAGGTCGCTGTTTGCCTCTTCCCAGTTTATGTAGTGGCCCGGCAGAACCAGAATATCGTCACTCAGTTGTGTTATCTTTTTCAGCGTTTCAAAAAGAATATCTGACCAGGCATCTACCTGCCCCCCAAGATCCGGTCGACCGATGGAGTGGATGAAGGTCGAATCACCGGAAATAAAAAATTTGTTATCAATAATAAACGAGGTGGACCCCGGCGTATGACCGGGCGTGAAAAAGACTTTCACCTCAGGGCCTCCTCCGGAAAAAGAATATATTTCTCCATCTTCTACAGGGATGAAACTATTTTTGGATGAGCCGAAATCATTCTCATTTGCCCGAAATTCCGCACCTGTTCTTTCTGCCAGGACTCTGCTGCCGGAGATATAATCAGCCTGAAGATGTGTTTCAAAAGTTTTGATCAGTTTGCATCCGTTCTTCTTTGCAAAATCGAGGTAGAAATCAATATTTCTTGATGGATCAAATACCATCAGTTCGCCACTGTATTTCAGGCCATAACTGCAGGATGCTTTGCCGGGCCGAATAAACTGGAAAAGCTGATAATTCTCTTTCGGGTTGAGAAGCATGGGGACCAGCAGGTTGCCCCATGATTTGATGCCTCCCTCGAGATATCCGAGATCTTTAAAGCCGTGTTTTCCCAGAATTTCTGCTACATATTTTGCAGAATCCTCTTTGGCGCAGACAATTCGGATGGGTCTGTCACGGGGTACTCGAGCCACGCTCTCCTCTTCAATTTCCATAAAATCAAAATATGCGACGTTCAGCATTTTAAAGGGAAAAGGGGATTCTATCTGGAATCTGTCAAAATCTTTTGCATTTCTGACGTCGAGCAGAAGAAAATCCTCTCTGGCGGTTAGCCAGGAGTAAAGATCACTGGCCGGATATTTAAAAATACTCATAG